>NZ_JBFTRS010000010.1:0-180234 GCF_056399645.1 Massilia sp. 01N417
TAGCAGTAACCGATGATCAGCATGCGGGCCATGAGCTCGGGATCGACTGATGGCCGACCGGTATGGCTGTATGACTCAGCCAAGTTCTCGCGAAACTCGCTCAGATCGAGATACCGGTCCACCGCTCTCAGCAGATGGTCTTCGGGAACGTATTCGTCTAGACTGATCATGACGAACAGTTCCCGCTTCGTTGCCTGACGTCCCATCATCTCGGCCTCCGTCTTCGCGCTCTACTTAGATAACGGTAGGCGCTGACGGAGCTGCCATCAAGGGGAGTTTTTCAACACAATAGGCCGATCTCGGTCGTTCAATGTAGGGCAGCAGTCGACCCAAAGTGAGTTGAGCTGGCTATTGAATACTTGCGTCGTCTTCAGCCTTATTTGGTGGCAGGCCCCTGATTGTTCTCTACCGATGTGATCGGCAGACGCGTATGGAGGAACCAGCGGCTGATTTCCATGCTCCGAATCATCAATGAAGGTGCACTCGCCTGCATCTTTTGGCCAAGTGGGGAAGCATAGAAAGCGGTTAGCTGACGGATCTCGTCCAAGGTATATGTTTCGGCATACAGGGGCACCAATTCTTCGATCAGGTCATCGATAAAGGCAGGATCGGAAAGTACGGCATGGGTCCTGGCATTAAGCGCCTTGATTCGTGTGTTTGCTTTTTTAATCTCTTCTGCTTTCTGCTTCTGCGTCAGGTTGGCCTTAGCAATGATGGCGCTTCCTTCTCCAACTACTTTCGAAGAATGCATCTGCTGCTCGATTTGTGCCAGCATGCTCGTTACTATCTCCCGAGCCTTCATCGTCGCCAACAGCTCCCTGGTTGCCGTGACAACAATTGGATCGGAGGATGCCGGCGGCGTAGCATGGCCGAAAACAGGTGCGCAGATTAGAATGATAGTGGCAGCGAGAGCAGTGAAACCTTTTTTCATGAGAATCCTTTTCGCGATCAATCACGGCTCAGAAGTTTGCTACCGTGATGTTGATAATAAAGTCTTGATTCTCGCATGAAATTTGCAAAAATTTCCAGATCGCAACTGCATAAGCGAGGGCGTTTGCTATCGGCTGCTCCTGGCCGGACCCGGCCGGTGAACTAGGATAGCAGTTCGCCGAAGCAGAAAAATCCCGGAGTGTCACGACAGGCGGGACCCGGACCGGACCGGACGTTCCGCTACCGCCGTTAGTTCGTGTTTTTGCGCTCTTGTCGCGGCTCTTTGACCGACTTCGACACGTATCGGAAGACTGGATAAGCGCCGAGCAGAACTGCCACACCCGCCAGGCTTGGCAGGGTATTCCCGGCCAAATAAATGACTACCAAAATGCAAGCGACAATGAAAATCCCGCAAGGGATATATGGGTAGCCAATTGCACAGAAAGGCCGAGGCAAGTCAGGCTCTTTTATTCTCAATATGAACAGCGCCGCATAGCAAAGGACGTCTCCGATCAGCCCTAAAAAGGCGGCAATCGCGAGCAAGGTTTCAAAAGAGCCCGAAGCTGAAAAGAATGTCGCCATTGCAGCCGTCACCCACAGTGCAACCAACGGCGTACCCCCCGCTGTAACGTAGGTCGCGCGGTCGCTAAGGAGACCGTCCCGAGCCATTGCGTAGACGGTTCGCGGGGTGTACAAAATCATGGTATTGATGATCCCTGAGATTGCAATCAACCCGAGAACAATGACACCGGTGCGTGCTTTCTCGCCGAACACCTTGGCCATGGCGTCCGACGTTGGAAATTTGGAAGCGCCGAGCTCCTCAAGAGTCAGAACATGCAGAAGCGCCATCTGGACAAGTAGGTACATGGCAATGACGATCAGCACGCCAGTGAACATTGCCCGAGGTAGTGTCCTTCCAGGATCAGTCGTTTCTTCTGAAAAATAGCAGCTGGAGTTCCAGCCGGCATACGTTTCCATTACCATTTGCGTGGCAACGACGGCAGCCGCAAAGCTAACGAGCAAACTCTCGGTGCTCGTTGTAACGGCGGCCACCTTAACCATGGCGTTTGCTGGCGGACTGCTGGCAAGGAGCGCAGCAACGATCAGGCCAGCAAGCAGCAACACCTTAAGCAAGCTGGATATTTGCTGAGCAAGGCTGCTGGTGCGCATGCCGAACGAATGCAATATTCCGAACGCCAGGACCATGATAGGGGCGAGCAGGTTCTCGCTACCTTCTAATCTAGGAATGAGTACGCCAAGAAGCTCGCCTCCCGCAACGGAAAGATAGGCGATGGCGATTGTGTTGATGACAAAGTCATTCCACCCGGCGACAAACCCTGGGAACGCGCCGTATGTTCTCCTCACATATACGTAACCTCCACCCGCCTTGGGAATGCAAGTTGCAAGTTCGGCAAAGCTGTTCACTGCAACAAGTGCGTACAAACCACCCACTGCCCATACGACGTAAACCATCCATTGACTGTGCAACTGCGCAGCAACGGACCCTGGCGTCCGCAGTATCCCGGCCCCTATCATTCCGCCAACAACTACGGCGATGCCGAAACCTAGTCCCAAGACACGTAGCAAGGTTCGCTTTGGTTGCTGCGTCGCCATAGTAAGGGCGGACATCATGGTGCTCCCTTGTATTGTCAACCATAGGATACCCAGTCACTGGATGTGTTCATCCTTGGTGCGATGGGCGCATTAGTCACCGGCGGCTCCTGGCCGTGCCCGGCCGGTTGACCCAGCATAGCACCTTGTCCGAGTGGAAGCTCACCGGCTGTCACAACAGGCAGGAGCCGACCCAAAGTGGACCTTGCTACTATCAACCATGTCTTAGGCGTCGTGCTCCTGCATCTGGATCGAAGCCGCGGCTATAGTACGGCCTTGTTTTTGAGTATATCGGTTGCATAGTTCTCCTCGATCACCCGATTCGCTCAGTAGGGGGCAGCGAAACCCTGTGGTCAGGAGCCGGACGGCCGGTAGCACGTTTTCCATCACCATGCAGGACTGCTTCGTGGTTGTGGCCGCGGTGCGTTAAAACCGTACCAGAGCACCGAGGGAACGATCGACTCGGCCTTTGAGACGTTCTGGCAGCGCGCAACATGATACGTGTCGCCGCCAGTTATTCCGTTTATGATGGCATTACTCTACAGGGCATTTGCATGCGAGGCGGCGACGCCTGGCAAGGCGTCCTGTATGACGGTGCTGGCTGCTCGCCGGTAGTGCAGAACGAAACGGCACGCAACAGGAGCAATGCGTGCCCCAACAAATGGCTGAACGTGATCGCTGCAAATATTGAAACCCCGAAAACGAAGCGCGAGCCTTTTTTCCTGAACGCGGCCTGCATCGAGAAAGTGCATGTGGTTCTCGAGGTAACCGTATGCGTCAAGTTTTCGCAGCCGGACATTGCACAGAGAGACGCTATCCCGGCCAGGAGGATCTTCGAAAACGTGGATCTGGCGTTCAAGTGGGTCCAGTCATTACGCGGCAAGGCCAGGTCCGCCCAGATTCGAGAACATCCAACCTTTCTGCTGGAATGCGATATCGGGTTTCTCATGTTGGACGTACAGGGCAGCCGTGATGTCTTCAAATTCATCGACGATGCCTGCATCGCCATGCGTGGCTCCCGTAGGCTGGCGCACTGGCGGGTTGGCAGGAGTTGGAGTCCCGTATTGCAGGGCGCCGTGGTATTCAGTCCGTACCAGCTGGAACGATTCACGTCGTGCAAACCGCGCATGGAGTTTTACGATCACCGTTCAATGGTATCGAAGAATCGCGCCATCGCGTTCGAATGGCAACCGCGCCTGCTCGGTGCGCCGACGGGGAAGATGATGAAAGCGGCGGCTATTCTCAACGCCGAGTACGAGGGGCGTGCGCACCAACTGAGCGCGCAGTTGTTGCCGGAACGCAAGGCGATGCCTGTGGCGCAAGCTGCACTGGTTGTACCGCCGGCTGAGCGGACGAAGGCGGCGGTGGCGCGCGGCCAAGCGGCGATGCAGCCAGCTTCCAGCCTAGCTGCAGCCGATCCAGCTCCGGCCACGGCATCCACTTTACCGGTCTCGCCTCTGGCATCGGCTAACGCGGCCCCAACTGCCGCATATCGCAGGCCCACCGCGGTAACGCCGGCAGTTCCGATCGAGAGTCCGCTACACTGGGCGGAAGACGAATTCATCCCGTTAAGGCTCGCCTCGAATTCCGCGCTAGGTGCGACCGAGAGCGAGCAACTGGCCATGGCACGGGTCGGCCAAGGACTATTCCGTAAAAGGCTTCAGCAAATTGAAAAGGCATGTCGCCTTACCGGCCTGAGTGCAGTGAAGCACCTGCGAGCAAGTCACATCAAACCGTGGCGTGACAGCACCGATGCGGAAAGGCTCGACGGTAACAATGGCCTGTTGCTCAGCCCCCATGTCGACCACTTGTTCGATCAAGGCTATCTGACGTTCGAGGCCGACGGTCGGGTCGTCTTTTCGCGTACGTTGGAGCGTTCCGTGATCCGTCTGTGGGGGCTGGCATCGGTTCAGTCGGCGGGGCCGTTCAACCGAAAGCAACGACATTACCTGGAGTACCATCGTGCGCATATCTTCAAAAACCGCTAGAGGTCGGCATTAGCGGGGCGAGTTTTCTGTCCTTCCTCATGCGAGGAACCGCTCGATTGCACAGCCGTTCCAACGATCCCCGGGCGGCTTTCGCTTGTCATGTTCGCGCTTTTTCATCGGCGGCGGTTCCGCAGCGCCGGCAAGCCCGCCTCTTCTCGTTGCGCTCATCCTTTCGCTGTCCCGCCTGCCGTAACCTTCGATAGTGTCGTTCGCTGCTTGGCGCAGCCCAACAAGCGCTTTTGACCTCCCGAATTGCTGGGCAATTCCATTGATCACGTCCGCTGGGTGAATTCCAGAAGCAGGATCAATCTGCCAAACAGCGGTCGCAAAAAGTCTTACGTAGCCCAACAGCTCGTTGTACTCCCTTTCGCGCTCAGGTGTCATTGCGGCCTTTTATTTGGACGTCCGGTTCTGGGTCGAGAGCAGACCTGACCCGCAGGCCGTCAAAAGACTTTAGCCAGCCGCTCTGGGCTCTTTGATGTTCCAGCGATAACTAGGCCATTCACAGTCCAAGCGAAACGTCGATGATTGTTTTTCAGCTCACTCAGGCGAGGCCTGTCTCAAATGTACCAGAGCCTTATGGCAGGATTACGTCGATCTCGACCAGCGCGCTGCCTTTCGCTGCATAGCCGAGCTTGGCTGCGGCCGCGTACGATAGATCAATGATCCTGTCAGAGAGGAACGGGCCGCGGTCGTTAACGCGAACGATTAGCGTTCGACCGTTCTCGACGTTGGTAACCCTGACATAAGAAGGGATGGGAAGGAGCGGATGCGCTGCCGTGAGCTTCATTACGTCGTAGAGTTCACCACTTGCCGTCGGCAATCCGTGATAACGGGTTCCATACCAGCTTGCCACGCCACGCGCATGGTAGGGCATTAACTTGTTCATCGGCCGGTAGCTGTTTCCCATAGCAACGTAAGGCTTGAGCGTACCAGAGACAAACCGCTCTGTTCTAGGCACTGGCTCCTTGACTGCATCAATCTGCGCCTGCGTTACGCCTTTTGGTGGACCATCATTGAGGTAATAGCGCCCACCAGCTTTCGCTGGCTGAACTTTTGTTGTCGAGCAGGCTGCAAGGGACAGCGCCAACGCAGCTATCAGCGCTGGTGTTGAACAGATAGGTAAAATGCTTCTCATCGTTGCTTTTCAAACGTTTTTCATCGCGCCCGGCACTCCGCCGACTTGCCACCATTTCGGGTGACGCACTTCAGCATCGGTTGCAAACACTGCAAGGCTCAAGGCCGAGCGTGTGAATCATACATGTAGAACGCTAGAGCAGAGAAATCGGTGTGTCGCAGTCCTGGATCAGTGAAGGTTCGGATTGACAAGCTTCAGACCGTCGCCTCGGCATAATATGTTGCTAAAGTAAAAATCCCATGAGGTGTCGTGACTGTCCGCAATCGGCCGTATTTGTTGAAGAACTCGATCTTTCCAGCCTTGGATTCGAGCGCGTGCACCCCGCCAAGACTGGAAGACCGGCTTACCATCCCGCCGTGCTGCTCAAGCTCTACATTTGCGGCTACCTCAATCGTATTCAATCGAGCCGGCGGCTTGAGCGCGAGGCCCAGCGCAACGTTGAGCTGATGTGGCTCACGGGACGCTTGGCGCCCGATTTCAAGACGATAGCGAACTTCCGAAAAGATAATGGCAAAGCGATTGGCAAGGTCTGCCGGCAGTTCGTCGCGCTGTGCCAGCAGCTGGATCTGTTTTCGGATGCAGTCGTCGCTATCGACGGCAGCAAATTCAAGGCCGTCAACAGCAGCGACCGCAATTTTACCGATGCAAAACTCAAGCGCAGGATGGCGGAGGTCGAAGCGAATATCGGTCGCTATCTGGCAGAACTCGATACCGTTGACCGGCAGGAGCCGGTCACTGCACAATCGAAAAGCGTTCGTCTCAACGACAAGATCGCAGCGATGAAATCTCAAATGGCGACGCTCAAGGAAATTGAAGCGAAGCTTATAGAGACTGGGGAAACGCAGATTTCGCTCACTGATCCGGACTCGCGCTCGATGATGACGCGCGGTTCGGGAATTGTCGGCTACAACGTGCAGACCGCAGTCGACGCCAAGCATCATTTGATCGTTGAGTATGAGGTGACCAATAATGGCAGCGACCGCGACCAATTGTCAGGCATGACCAAGAAAGCCCGGGCTGCAATGGGTACTACGACACTGACAGCAATCGCCGATCGCGGGTACTTCAAGGGCGAAGAAATCCTTGCCTGTCATGAGGCTGGCATCTCAGTCTTGGTGCCTCCTACGAAAACCTCGGGGGCCAAGGCTGACGGCCGATTCGACAAGACCGACTTCATTTACGACCCATTAAAGAACGAGTATCGCTGCCCGGCAGACGAATCCCTGATATGGCGTTTCGCAAGCGTCGAAAAAGGCATGAAGCTGCATCGGTACTGGAGCTCAAACTGCAAGGGCTGCCACCTCAAGGACAAGTGCACGCCGAGTGCGCAACGGCGAGTGTCTCGCTGGGAGCATCAAGATGTGCTCGACGAGATGCAGATGCGCCTGGAGCAGAATCCTGATGCCATGCGAATTCGGCGTTCCTCAGTCGAGCATCCGTACGGGACGATCAAGTCCTGGATGGGGGCGACACATTTCCTAACGAAAGGATTGGAGCGCGTCGCAACCGAGATGAGTCTGCACGTGCTCGCCTATAATTTCCGGAGATTGATAGCGGTTCTCGGCGTCACTGGCATGCGGGAAGCGATCCGGGCCTATGCCCATTTTCTACATCGTTTTCACTTGCGATGGAGGCTTCGCTTACTCGGACGACCGAAGGCTTCGGACAGAGGTCACGGGGCGCCACAGTCCGTCCTGGCACTCCACAATTAACTGAATCATTGCAGTAGCTGGCCCTGCAGCTCGATTTCACGTTTTTACACAGGCTGGGTCGACAGCAGACCCAGCCGTTGCTTCCCAAACCGCCAAACGCGGTCTCTCAACGTTCGAGTATCGAGGAGCCCATGAAGAACATCATCCTTGAAAAATCCGACCAGGTTCGCTGGTACACGAATATGCGCGACGTGTTTGAAGCCGCCAACATTGCGCCACAAGACTATGACTGGTACGTCAGCGACATCGAAACGAACTGGAGACCACCAGGGTTCTCGCCGGATGACCAATGGTTCATTGGCGACGAGCTTGCAGCCTTTCTGCGTGCCTATGAGGTCCAGTTTATCTGGGCGGTATTCAGCGCAGTACCCAAAGGGCTTCGTCCAATACCTGCTCCAGCGCCATACGTCGAGGACAATCCGCGGTATTGGAACGGTACGGAACCGGCGCCGCAGCTAGCAGGAGCCATGTTCGAGATCGCGTGCTGGGACAGCAGTGGAACGATTCTGATCAACCTGCCTGAACAGGCCATCCATTCGTTCTTGATGCGATACCCAGACACCAAGCCCCTGGCGTCTGCGCGTTCCTGAGGAGTGCCGAGACGTCCGCAACGGCTTGATCGCGGACTGTCGGGCACATTCAGGCTTCCGGCAGCACCGCCGTCACCTCGATCTCCACGCGGGCCCGGTCCTCGATCAGGGCCCGCACTTCGACCGCCGTCATTGCAGGAAAGTGCTTGCCGATGATCTCGCGGTAGGCCGCGCCCAGCGCTTCCGAGGCGGCCAGGTATTCGCGCTTGTCGACCACATACCAGGTCATGCGCACGATGTGGCGCGGTTCGGCGCCGGCCTCGCGCAGCACCTCGACGATGTTGAGCAGGGCCTGGCGCGCCTGGATGGCGAAATCGTCGCTCTCGAAATGGCCGCCGGCATTCCAGCCGATCATGCCGCTCACGAAGATCTGGCGGCCGCTCGCGGCGACGCCGTTCGAATAGCCGCGCGGCCGCGGCCAGCCCTGGGGTTGGAGGATGTCCATCATGCGTGTTTTCCTTCTTCCTTCGCTTCGCGCAGCAGTTCGCGCGCGATGATCAGTTGCTGTACTTCGGTGGCGCCCTCGTAGATGCGCAGGGCGCGGATCTCGCGGTAGAGCTGCTCGGCCGGGTGGCCGCTGGTGACGCCCAGGCCGCCGAACATCTGCACCGCGGCGTCGATCACCTGCTGGGCCGATTCGGTGGCCGTCATCTTGGCCATCGCCGCCTCCTTGGTCACCTTCTGCCCGCGGTCGCGCTGCCAGGCGGCGCGGTAGGTCAGCAGCGCGCTGGCGTCGATCCGGGTCGCCATCTGGGCCAGCTTGGCCTGCGTGAGCTGGAAGTCGGACAGGTGCTGGCCGAACATCCGGCGCGAAGTCGCATGCGCCAGCGCCTCCTCGAAGGCGCGCCGTGCGAAGCCCAGCGCGGCGGCGGCCACCGAGGTGCGGAACACGTCCAGGGTCGCCATCGCCACCTTGAAGCCCTGGCCGGCATCGCCGATGCGCTGGGTGGCGGGTATCCTGCAACCGTCGAAGCGCAGGCGCGCGAGCGGGTGCGGCGCGATCACCTCGATGCGTTCGGCGATCTCGAAGCCCGGCGTGCCGGCGTCGACGATGAAGGCGCTGATGCCGCGCGCGCCCGGCGCCTCGCCGGTGCGGGCAAAGACGACATAGAAGTCGGCGATGCCGCCGTTCGAGATCCAGGTCTTCTCGCCGTCCAGCACATAGGCGTCGCCGTCCAGCCGCGCGGCGCATTGCATGGCCGCGACGTCGGAACCGGCCTGCGGTTCGGACAGGGCGAAGGCCGCGATCGCATCGCCGCGGGCGACGCGCGGCAGGTAGTGCTCGCGCTGCGCCGCCGTGCCGAACAGGCTGATCGCGCCCGAACCCAGGCCCTGCATCGCAAAGGCGAAATCGGCCAGGCCGTTATGGCGCGCCAGGGTCTCGCGGATCAGGCAGATGGCGCGCGTGTCGATGGCCTGGGACTCGCCGGCGATCGCATGGCGCAGCCAGCCGCCCTCGCCCAGCAGGCGCACCAGCTGACGGCAATCGGCGTCGACGTCATGCCCGTGCAGGCCGCGTACGTGCTCGGAGGCCCAGCGGTCGAGCGCCGTTTCGAGGTCGGCGTGGCGGCCGTCGAAGAAAGGCCACTGCAAGTAGGACTTGTCGGCCATCTCAGTCTCCTTCGAAATCGGGGGTCTGCTTGGCCACGAAGGCGTGGTAGGCGCGGTGGAAGTCGTTGGTCGCCATGCAGATGGCCTGGGCCTGGGCCTCGGCTTCGATGGCTTCGTCGATGCCCATGTTCCACTCCTGCTGCAGCATCTTCTTGGTCATGCCGTGGGCGAAGGTCGGGCCGCCGGCCAGGCCGCCCGCAAGCTGTCGGGCTTCCGCCAGCAGGTCTTCCGGCGCGCACAGGCGGTTGTAGAAGCCCCAGCGCTCGCCCTCTTCCGCCGTCATCGAGCGGCCGGTGTACAGCAGCTCGGCCGCGCGGCCCTGGCCGATCAGGCGCGGCAGGATCGAGCAGGCGCCCATGTCGCAGCCAGCCAGGCCGACCCGCGTGAACAGGAAGGCGGTCTTGGTGCGGGCGGTGGCGAAGCGCATGTCGGAGGCCATCGCCAGGATCGCGCCGGCGCCCGCGCAGACGCCGTCCACCGCGGCGACGATGGGCTGCGGGCAGGCGCGCATCGCCTTCACGGTGTCGCCCGTCATGCGGGTGAAGGCCAGCAGGCCCGGCATGTCGAGCTTGGTGAGCGGGCCGATGATCTCGTGGACGTCGCCGCCCGAGCAGAAATTGCCGCCGGCGCCGAGGATGACCACGGCTTTCACGTCGTCCGCGTAGGCCAAGGCGCGGAACAGGTCGCGCAGCTCGGCGTAGGAATCGAAGGTCAGCGGATTCTTGCGCTCCGGCCGGTTGAGGGTGATGGTGGCAACACCGTCGCTAACCTCGTACAGAAAGTGCTCGGCGCGGTAATCGGCCAGGGTATTGCGGTTGCGCGGCAGCGAATGCGGTTCGCCCTGCAGGTAACGCATGATGTGCTCCTATTGCTTGTCGTCTGTGTCGTCTTGATCGTTCAGGTGCTGCTTCATGGTGTCGAGCAGCGCGATCATCCTGGCCTTGTCGGCGGCGGGAATGTCGCGGAACAGGTCCGCCACCCAGCCTTCGTGCACTTCGGCCATCGCGGCGAAGGCCTTGCGCCCGTCCGGCGTCAGGGTGACCACGAAGGCACGGCCATCCTGCGGATCCGGCACCCGCGCCACCAGATGCTCGCGCTCGAGCTGGTCGACGATGCCGGTGACGTTGCCGCCGGTGACCATCATGCGCTTGGACAGCTCGCCCATGCGCAGCCCGTCCGGATGCCGCTCCAGCTGGGCCATCAGGTCGAAGCGCGGCAGGGTGATGCCGAAGCTGGTGCGCAGGCGGCTGCGGATGACGTCCTCGACCCGCACCGTGCAGGCGAGCATGCGCAGCCACAGCTTGAGCGCCTGGTGGTGCTCGCCGGTCAGGCGCGCGGTCAGGTCGAGCTGGGCCTTCACATGACCTCCCCGCCGGCCACCGCGATGGACTGGCCGTTCATGGCCGCCGCCGCCGGCAGGCACAGCATGGCCACCGCATGCGCCACCTCTTCCGGCCGCACCAGCCGTCCCTGCGGATTGCCGGCGGCCAGTTCGGCGCGCGCCTGTTCCTCGCTGCGGCCGGTCTTGCGCACGATATTGGCGACGGCTTCCTGCACGATGTCGGTCTCGGTATAGCCGGGGCAGACCGCGTTCACGGTGACGCCCTTGGCCGCCAGTTCCAGCGCCAGCGCCCGCGTCAGGCCGACCAGCCCGTGCTTGGCCGCGCAATAGGCGGCAACGTAGCGGTAGCCGGTCAGGCCGGCGGTCGAGGCGACGTTGACGATGCGCCCCCAGCCCGCGTCCAGCATGCCGGGCAGCGCCGCCTGGATGCAGTGGTAGGCGCCGCTCATGTTCACCTCCAGCATGCGCTGCCACAGCGCTTCATCGGTCTTCATGAAAGGCGCCGACGCGGCCTGGCCCGCGTTGTTGACCAGGATGTCGACCCGGCCCGCGCCGGCGAAGGCCGCGGCCACGCCGGCGGCGTCGGCGACGTCGATCGCCTGCCATCCGGTCGCGCCGCCCAGGCCGGCCGCCGCCGCTTTCAGCGCCGCGGCATCGCGCGCCATCAGGGTCACGCGCGCACCCTGGGCCTGGAGCGCGCGGGCGATCGCCAGGCCGATGCCCCGGCTGGCGCCCGTCACGACCGCATGTTTTCCCTCCAGCGCGTCCATCAGCCCTCCAGCAGTTTTGCCGCGATCTGCTGCGGCGACAGGCCCGTGTTCGCGGCCGCCAGCTGGCGTTCGCGCTCCAGGTTGCGTTCCATCTGCGCCTTGCCGGCCAGGTACTGCTTGGGCCAGGCGATGGCGGAGAAGCCGATCTTCGCCGCTTCGGTGAGCGTCCACGCCGGATTCGCCAGGTGCGGCCGGCCCACCGCGCACAGGTCGGCGCGGCCGGCGGCGATGATGCTGTTGGCGTGGTCGGCCTCGAAGATCGAACCCACGGCGATGGCCGGGATGCCGGCTTCGTTGCGGATGCGGTCGGCGAACGGCGTCTGGTACATGCGGCCGAACAGCGGCTTCTCCTGCTTGCTCACCTGGCCGGACGAGCAGTCGATCATGTCGGCGCCGGCATCCTTGAACAGGCGGGCGATCTGCACCGCGTCTTCCGGCGTGATGCCGCCTTCGACCCAGTCGTGGGCCGAGATGCGCACGCTGATCGGCTTACCCGTAGGCCAGACGGCGCGCATCGCGCGGAACACGCGCAGCGGATAGCGGCAGCGGTTCTCCAGGCTGCCGCCGTATTCGTCGCCGCGCCGGTTGGTCAGCGGCGAGATGAAGGACGACAGGAAGTAGCCGTGGGCGCAGTGCAGCTCCAGCCAGTCGAAGCCGGCCTTCTCGGCCGCCAGGGTGGCGCGCACGAAGTCGGCTTCGACGCGGTCCAGGTCTTCCGCCGTCGCCGCGCGTGCCAGTTGCGAGATGCCCGGCAAGTACTGCTGTTCCGAGGCCGAGATCAGCGGCCAGTTCCCGCTTGGCAGCGGCTGGTCGATGCCGTCCCACATCGCGCGGGTCGAGCCCTTGGCGCCGGCGTGGCCCAGTTGAAGGCCGATCTTCGCATCGCTCTGGCCGTGCACGAAGTCGACGATGCGCTTCCACGTCGCCGTGTGCTCGGGCGCATACATGCCCGGGCAGGCCGGGGTGATGCGGGCATCGGCCGACACGCAGGTCATCTCGGCCATCACCAGCGCGGCCCCGCCCAGCGCCCGCGCGCCCAGGTGGACCAGGTGATAGTCGCCCGGCACGCCGTCGACCGCCGAATACTGGGCCATCGGCGAGACCACGATGCGGTTCTTCAGCAGCACGTCGCGCATTTTGAACGGCGTGAGCATCGGCGGCACGTGGGCGCCGGCGGGCAGTTCGACGCCGGCCTCGGCGCAGGCGCGCCGCGCGAACCAGTCCTCGAAGCGCGACACATAGCCGCGGTCGCGCAGGCGCAGGTTCTCGTGCGAGATGCGCTGGCTGCGGGTCAGCATCGAGTAGGCGAACTGCTCGGCTTCCAGCGCGCTGTAGCGGTCCACGTTCTCGAACCATTCCATCGAATTGCGGGCCGCGGACTGGATCTTCAGCACCTCGACCGAGCGGCTGGCCTGGTAGGCGTCGAGCGCATTGGTCAGCTGAGCGCGCAGGTCGCCCTTGTGCGCATCAAAACAGCGCGCCAGCTCGATCGCGTCTTCCAGCGCAAGCTTGGTGCCGGAACCGATCGAGAAGTGGGCCGTATGAGCGGCATCGCCCATCAACACCACAGGCACGTCGCCGTTCCAGTGCACCCACTGCTCGCAGACGATGCGCGGGAAGGCGATCCAGACGCTTGATCCGCGCTGGTGGCGGGCGTTCGACATCAGCGCGTGGCCGTCCAGGTGTTCGGCGAACAGGCGCTCGCAGAAGGCGATGCCCTCTTCCTGCGACATGTCGGCCAGGCCGGCCTTGCGCCACACCTCGTCCGGGGTCTCGACGATGAAGGTCGAGGTATCGCCGTCGAACTGGTAGATGTGGGCCTGGAACCAGCCGAATTCCGTTTCCTTGAACACGAAGGTGAAGGCGTCGAACTTCTTCTTCGTGCCCAGCCACACGAAGCGGCAGCGACGCGTCTCGACCGAGGGCCGGTAATCCTCGGCGTAGCGGGTGCGGATGCGGCTGTTCAGGCCATCGGCGGCGATCACCAGGTCGGCGTCGTAGAGGGCGGCGATGGCCTGGTCGTCCTGGACCTCGGTCTCGAACACCAGCTCCACGCCCAGCTCCTCGCAGCGCTGCTGCAGGATATTGAGCAGGCGCTTGCGGCCGATGCCGCAGAAGCCGTGGCCGCCCGAGGTGACGCGCACGCCTTTATAAAAGACGTCGATGTCGTCCCAGTGGTTGAAGGCCTGCAGGATGGAGCGCGCGGTCGGCTCGTCGCTGGCCACCAGGTTGCCCAGGGTCTGGTCGGAGAACACCACGCCCCAGCCGAAGGTATCGTAGGGCCGGTTGCGCTCGACCACGACGATGCGGTGTGCCGGGTTCTGCTTTTTCATCAGCAGGCCGAAATACAGGCCGGCGGGGCCGCCGCCGATGCAAACGATATTCATACGATGCTCACAGTAGATGCTCAGGATTCGCGAAGCTTGAAACGCTGCAGCTTGCCCGTCTCGGTGCGCGGCAGCCTGTCGGCGAAGCGCACGGCGCGCGGATACTTGTAGGGCGCGATGTGCTGCTTGGCGAAGTCCTGCAGTTCGCGCACCAGTTCGGGCGAAGGATCGAAGCCCGGCTTCAGCACCACATGGGCTTCGACGATCTGGCCGCGCTCCTCGTCGGCGCGTCCGACCACGCCGCATTCCGCCACCGCGGGATGGCGCAGCAGCACGTCCTCGACCTCGGCGCCGGCGATGTTGTAGCCGGCCGAGATGATCATGTCGTCGGTGCGCGCGCGGTAGTAGAAGTAGCCGTCGGCATCCATTTCGTAGGCGTCGCCGGTCAGGTTCCAGCCGTTCAGCACATACTTGCGCTGGCGCTCGTCCGCCAGGTAGCGGCAGCCGGTCGGTCCCTTGACGGCCAGCCGCCCGATCACGCCCGGCCCGGCCGGCCGGCCGTCGGCATCGAGGATGCAGGCACGATAGCCCGGCACCGGCTTGCCGGTGGCGCCGGGACGGATGTCGTCGCCGCTGGCGGAGATGAAGATGTGCAGGATCTCGGTGGCGCCGATACCGTCGATCATGTCGATGCCGGTGGCGCCCTTCCAGGCGTCGCGGGTGGCCAGCGGCAGCGCCTCGCCGGCGGACACGCACTTGCGCAGCGAGGACAGGTCGAACTTCGGCACCAGCGGCGTCATCTGTCGGTAGAAGGTCGGCGCCGTGAAGCAGATGGTGGCGCGGTGGCGTTCGATCGCCGCCAGCAGGCCCTCGGGCGTGAGCTTCTCGAGCAGCACCGCGGCCGCGCCCACGCGCAGCGGGAACAGCAGCAGGCCGCCCAGGCCGAAGGTGAAGGCCAGCGGCGGCGTGCCGATGAAGACGTCGTCCGCGCCCGAACGCAGGACATGGGGCGGGAAGCAGTCGCAGATGGCCAGCACGTCGCGGTGGAAGTGCATCGTGCCCTTCGGCACGCCGGTGGTGCCGGACGTGAAGCCGATCAGGCAGACGTCGTCGGCCGCGGTGTCGACCGCCGCGAACGGTGCGTCATGGCGTGCCATGCGCGCCTCCAGCCCTTCCGGATGGTCCGGGTCGTCGAAGTACACGGTGGGCGGATGGCCCGCCACCTGTTCCAGCTCGCCGGCCAGCGCACGCGCGCACAGCACCGCATTCACCTGCGCCTTGTCGAGGATGACGCCCAGCTCTTTCGCGCGCAGCAGCGGCATGGTCGGCACCGCCACCAGGCCGGCCTTCAGCACGGCGAGGACGGCCGCCGCCATCGAAGGACAGTTCGCGCCGCGCAGCAGCACGCGGTTGCCGGGCACCAGGCCCATGTCGGCGCGCAGCACGTGGGCGATGCGGTCGACCTGGCGCTGCAGGCCGGCATAGGTCCAGGCATGATGCTCGCCCTGGATGGCGCGCCGTTCGCCGCGCCCCTCCGCCACATGGCGGTCCAGCAGTTCGGCCACGCAGTTCAGGCGCGCCGGGTACTGGAGTTCGGGGAGATCGAATAAGAGATCCGGCCACTCGTCGACCGGCGGGAGATGATCCCGCGCGAAGGTGTCGACATGGGCCGAGAGGTGTGCTTCTGCTGCGGAAGGGCTTGCCAATGAGCTTGTCATGAAGCGGCTCCGGAGAAAGTATCGGACGGTGGGTACCGGGAGATACTTTAAGCCTAAAGCAATTTCGAGGCAAGCAAAATTGTTTTTTTAGAAAACGAAGCGGCGTATGATCGGCAGGGTCATTCCCGTACATCGAAAGGACAGCCCATGACCCTGAAAGACGAGATCCAGGCGGCGCAAGACCGCCTTGCCGACGCCATCGCCGCGCGCGACGCCGGTCGCGCCGCTTCCCTCTACACCGAGGATGCCCGCTTCATCCCGCAAGGCGCGCCGGCCTGCAGCGGCCGCGAAGCGATCGCCGCCTTCTTCGACGGCGCCCTCGCCAACGGCATCGCCGGTGCCCGCTTCACCACCGAGGATGTCGACGGCGACGATGCCCGCGCGACCGAGGTCGGACGCTACGCACTCTATGCGGCGGCAGCGGACGGCGAACGGGTCCTCGCCGCCGAAGGGCGCTACCTGGTCGCCTGGCGCAAGATCGACGGCGTCTGGCAGCTGCACCGCGACATGTTCAACTCCCAGTAGCCGCGCCGCAGGCAGGGCTCAGAACTTCATCTCCAGCGTCGCGCGCACGCTGCGGTGCACCGGATTCAGGGTGCGGCTGGTCTGGGTGCCCACGCCCGGCGTCGTGTAGCTGCTCTGGCTGATGGTGTCCTGGGCCAGCAGGTTGGCGGTCGCCACGCGCAGCTGCAGTTTCGGATCGAACTTCCACAGCGCGTACAGGTCTAGATCGCGGCGCACCGACTGGTAGCTGATCTGGTTGCCCGAGATGCGCACGAAGCCGCCGTTCTTGAAGACATAGCTGCCGCCCAGGGTCAGCGGGCCGGTCTTGTAATCGGCGCCGAGGGTCGCGGACAGCGGGGTCTGGCCGTCCAGGCGGTTGTCCGGGCCCGGCACCGAGTCGACGGTCGACCAGTTGCGCGACAGGCTGGCGCGCAGGTCGAGGTTGGTCTTGGTCTCCATCACGGCCTTCAGCGGGAACTTGGCTTCCAGTTCCACGCCATAGGTACGCGCATTGCCGTTGTTGGTCGGGGTCGAGACCCAGCGCGCGCCGTCGAACACGACCATGTTGCGGGTGTAGTCGGTGATGCGGCGGCTCGACACGCTGGCCGACAGCAGCGCGCCCTCGGCCCAGTAGTGCTCGTAGGAGGCGTCGATGCCCAGCGCCAGTTCGGGCTTGAGGTTCGGGTTGCCGATCGTATCCGGTTCGGTCTGGCTGTTGTTCACCGAGGTGAAGCGGTGCGGGATGATCTGCTGCTGGCCCGGCGCCTTGTAGGTGCGGGTCACGGCCAGGCGCACCTGGTCGCCCTTGGTGCCCGGCAGCTTGTACAGGGTCTGCGCCACCGGACTGAGGACCGAGGAGCGGTTCTTGATTTGCGCGTAGGTGTTGCCCTCGGTCGAGGTGCGGATGCCCTCCCAGCGCGCGCCCAGGTACACCGACCAGGCCGGGGTCACGTTCCACTCGTCCTGGCCGTACACCGCCAGGCGCGAGACGGTCGACTCGTAGAGTTCGTCGCCGCCCGGCAGCGGGACGTTCGGCGCGGCGGCATCGCGCTCGCGGCGGGCGTCATCGCCGCCCTGCCAGCCGCCGTCCCAGCCGAAGGCCAGCGCGTGGCCTTCGAAGCGGCTGCTCGTATACTTGCCGGTCGAGGTCAGGCCGCGCACGACGACGTCCGACTTGATGAAGGCGCGCAGCGGCGCGGCCTGCGGATTGCCGCTGCCGAAGCGGTACATCGCATTGTCGGCGCCGACATACAGGCCGCTCAGCTTGGCGTCCAGCTTGGCGCCGGATTCGAACTTGTGCACCCAGTTCAGCTCCTGGCGGAACACGTGGTTGTGGTTGGTCATGCGCTGTTCGAGCCGCGGGTAAGCCGGCAGCGGTCCCATCAGGGTGTCGACGCTGCCCATTTCGGCCTGCATGAAGTTTGCCCAGTTGGCAAAAGTTTGCGCGGTCAACGTGTCGCCATTCTCGAAGCTGTAGTTGACGCGCGGCGTCAGGTTGACCACGCTGATGCGGGCATCCTGCGGTGTCTCGCTCCGGCGCACGCCGGTGATGGCGTTGGCGGTGTTGACGAAGGTTTCGATGGTTTCCGGATCGTTGGTAAACCGGTTCTGGAAGCCGTTGGCCGCGAAGGAGTAGGACAGCTTACCGAGCTTGTCGGACAGCTGCAGGTTCAGGGTCGGGCTGTTCATGGCGGCGCCGTGGCCGTAGCCCATCTTCAGCTCGCGCTGGGCCGCCTTGACCGCCTTCTTCAGCACGATATTGATGGTGCCGGCGATCGACTGGGTCGAGAACTCGGCGCTGGCGGCGCGCAGCACTTCGATGCGCTCGATCACGTCCGGCGACAGCGAACTGATGTCGAAGCCTTGCGGAGCGCGCTCGCCGTTGATCAGGACCTGGGTATAGCCGCTGCCGAGGCCGCGCATGCGGATCTCGCCGCCGCGGCCGCTGCTGCTGACGGTCACGCCGGGCACGCGCTTGAGCACGTCGAGCACATTGGTATCGCCGTATTTGACGATCTCTTCGTTGTTGACGACGATCTTGCTGGCGGTATCGTCGCGGCGCGGATCGTAGGACGCGGCGGCGCCCTTCACTTCGACCTGCTGGATCGCCTTGCCCTCGGTGGCGGGCGCGGCCTCCTTCGAGACCGGTGCCTGCTGGGCAAAGGCGGGATTGGCCAGGGCGGCCGCGACGGCGGCGGCACCGAGGCTCAGACGGAAAGGGAAACGATGGGCTGGCATGGCGATCTGTTCAATGTGGTCAATTTGAAATGGACCGCCATTGTCCACCAGCTCTTCCGATTATTGTTGCCAGTGCGTAAATATTTTTGATATGTATGCATCAATGTCATATGCATGCATACTGAAATTGATGCCAAAATGCAACTTGGCCCAGAGGGCAGGCTGCCCGTTATAATCAGTCATCTTTCATTCGAGGTTTTTTACCGTGTCCGATCGCCTTAAAGTCCTGCCGCAATACCTGCTGCCCAAGCAGCGCCTGACGACCTTCGCCGGCCGCGTCGCCGGGGCCAAGGGCGGCTCGATCACGACCCGGCTGATCCGCTGGTTCGTCGGCAAGTACGGCGTCAACATGGAAGAGGCCGAGAATCCGGACATCGGCAGCTACACCAGCTTCAACGATTTCTTCACCCGTCCGCTGAAAGCCGGCGCCCGCCCGCTGGCGGATGCCGCCTTCGTCTGCCCGGTCGACGGCGCCATCAGCCAGTTCGGCGCCATCGACGACCACCACATCCTGCAAGCCAAGGGTCACCGCTTCACCACGACCGAACTGGTCGGCGGCGATGCCGAACTGGCCAGGCAGTTCCAGCACGGCAGCTTCGCCAACCTCTACCTGTCGCCGAAGGATTACCACCGCCTGCACATGCCTTGCGACGGCCGCCTGACCCGCATGATCTACGTGCCGGGCGCCCTGTTCTCGGTCAACCCGACCACCGCGCGCGGCGTGCCCAACCTGTTCGCCCGCAACGAGCGCGTGGTCTGCGTGTTCGAGTCGGCGGAATATGGTCCCTTCGTGATGGTGCTGGTCGGCGCCACCATCGTCGGCAGCATGGCGACCGTGTGGCATGGCGTGGTGAACCCGAAGCGTCCGCAGAAGATCAGCGAATGGTCTTACCTCGACCAGGACATCGTCCTCAAGAAGGGCGAGGAAATGGGCCGCTTCCTGCTCGGCTCCACCATCGTCATGCTGTTCAAGGCCAACACCATTCACTTCAATCCGGCGTGGGCGCCGGAACGCTCGGTGCGCCTGGGCGAGATGATGGGCGAGTTCGCCGGCGGTAAATGAGAGCGCCAGGCACTATCCATTACTTACTCTGATTGCGACTTACTCTGATGGCGACAGGCTCGTGCACCGAGCCGTTCGCCTGACAAAACTCGACATGGCATTTGTTCACGCCCGTTTCACCTCATGAACGCCCCCCTGAACCCCTCCCTATTGGAGGATGTGGAGGACGTCTCCACGCCCGCAGCCGAAACGGTTTCCCGCCATAACTGGCGCTTCTTCGACGCCGGCGGTTTCACCCAGGTCAGCCTCGACACGGGTGCCGACCTCGTCCATCTCCGGCAGCTCGACCAGAAGCTGTGGGTCGCCCTGTCCTGCCCGGTCCAGGGCCTGGAATTCGACCGCCGGACCCTGGCGCTGATGGACATGGATGGCGACGGCCACATCCGGGCTCCGGAACTGATCGCCGCCATCGATTGGGCGGCGGCCCGCCTGGTTTCCCCCGATGCCTTGGCGAATGGCGGCCCACTGCCGCTCGCCGCCATCCGCGCCGACAGCGAAGAAGGCGACCGCCTGCTGGCCTCGGCGCGCCATGTCATGGACAGCCTGGGCAAGGGCGGCACCGACGCGATCAGCGTCGAGGATGTCAGCGACAGCGACCGCATCTTCTCCGGCATGGCCTTCAACGGCGACGGCGTCATCACCGCCGCCGCCTGCGACGAGGCGCTGCGGCCGGTCCTCGCCGCCATCATGGACACCCTGGGCAGCGTGCCGGATCGCTGTGGCGAAGCGGGCATCGACCAGGCGCTCGCCGACCGCTTTTTCACCGAGGCGCAGGCATGGCTCGCGTGGCAGTCCCATCCCCAAGACGACGCCGCCCTCCTCCCCTTGGGCGCCGAAACCGAAACCGCCTTCGCCGCCCTGGCCGCGATTCGCGCCAAGGCGGACGATTATTTCACTCGCTGCCGCCTGGCCGAGTTCGACCCTCGGGCGGGGGACCTGCTGAACGGCGCGCCGGAGGATATCCGCGCGCTCGGCGCCAGAAGCCTGACGGCCGAGGATGCCGGCCTGGCGGCGCTGCCCATGGCCTATATCCAGGCCGGCGGCGAGCTGCCGCTGGGCGGCGGCGCCAATCCGGCATGGACGGCAGCCGCGGCGGCCCTTCGGGAACAGGTGGTAAAGCCCCTGCTGGGGGACAGGGACAGCCTGGGCGCCGAGGAGTGGCAATATCTCAAGGATAAGTTCGCCGCCTACGAGGCCTGGCAGGCAGCCCGTCCGGAAACGCCGCTGGCCAGCCTCGAGATCTCCCTCCTGCAGGCATTCCTCGCCCCGGGCATCCGCACCGCCATCGACCAGCTCATCTCCCGGGATCTGGCGCTGGCCCCGGAAGCGAACGTTATTGCCGAAGTCGAGCGCCTGGTGCGCTATGTGCGGGACCTGGGACAGCTGGCCAACAATTTCGTCTCCTTCCGGGACTTCTATAGCGGCGGCGACAAAAAGGCCATCTTCCAGGCCGGCACCCTCTACCTGGACGGCCGCAGCTGCGATCTCTGCATCAAGGTGCTGGACCCGTCCCGGCACGGCATCCTGGCCAGCCTGTCCGGGGTGTACCTGGCCTATTGCGACTGTGTGCGGGGAAGCCAGAAGATGACCATCGCGGCGGCCTTTACCGCCGGCGATTCGGACCAGCTCATGGTGGGCCGCAATGGTATCTTCTATGACCGTGACGGCAAGGATTGGGACGCCACCATCACCAAGATCGTGGACCATCCCATCAGTATCCACCAGGCCTTCTGGGCGCCATATCGCAAGGCGACCCGCCTGGCGGGCGAGCAGATGCAGAAGTTCGCCGCCACCCGGGCCAAGGGCGTGGACGACATGACGGCCAAGCTGGTGACCGACGCCGAAAAAAAGGTGGGCACCGGGGCCAAGCCCGCGCCGACGCCTTTCGATGCGGCACGCTTCGCCGGCATCTTCGCCGCCCTCGGGCTCGCGGTCGGCGCCATCGGCACCGCCCTGGCCTCGGTGGTCACGGGCTTCATGGGCCTGAAGGCCTGGCAGATGCCGCTGGCGGTGGTGGGCCTGTTCCTGTCGATTTCCGGGCCTTCGGTGGCCATGGCCTTCTTCAAGCTGAAGAACCGCAATCTGGGCCCCATCCTTGACGCCAATGGCTGGGCGGTGAATGCCCGGGCCCGCATCAGCATCCCCTTCGGCACGGCGCTGACCCGCATGGCCAGGCTGCCGGAAGGGGCGGCGCGCAGCCTGCGGGACCCCTACGCCGAGAAACGTTCATACTGGAAGCTCTATCTGCTTCTCGGGGTCGTGGTGGCGGCCTTGTGCGCCTACCTTGCTTTCAAAGTGTTCTGAGCAGGAACGATCGGAACATCAAGGCCGCTTCAACTGGCCGATGACGCTCGCCACCTTGGTGGTAATGACATCGACCGCCGGGCCGTTGGCGCCGTGGGGCAGGATGACGTCGGCGTGGCGCTTGGTCGGCTCGATGAACTGCTTGTGCATCGGACGTACCGTTTCCAGGTACTGGTTGACGATACTCTCGACCGTACGGCCGCGTTCGACGATATCCCTTTGCATGCGGCGGATGAAGCGGACGTCGGGGGCGGTGTCGACGAAGATCTTCAGCGACATCATCTTGCGCAAGTCCGCGTCGTAGAGGGCGAACAGGCCTTCGATCACGATGACGGGCGCCGGCTTCACCGGAATCGTCTTGTTCGAGCGGTTGTCGATCGTGAAATCGTATTCCGGCATCGCAATCGTCTCGCCGCTGCGCAGGGCATGGACGTGCTCCACCAGCAGGGGCCAGTCGAAGGCCTGGGGATGGTCGTAATTCTGCTTGCGGCGGACTTCGGGGGTAAGGTCGGACTGGTCGCGGTAGTAATCGTCCTGCATCACGACCGACACCATGTCGGCGCCGAAGGAAGCCAGCACTTGCTGGGTCACCGTCGACTTGCCGCTGCCGCTGCCGCCAGCGACACCAATGACAAACGGAGGGGTAGAAATCTGATTCATCCCCGAATGATACCGGAGCGGCGGCCGAACCGACAGGGCCGCTTGATGCTTCCTAGGCCGCCCGGCTCTCCATCTGCAGCCGCGCCCGCGTGCAGCAGGCGTCTTCCAGCATGTCGAGGAAGGCCCGCGTCTTGGCCGGCATCAGGCGCCGTCCGGGGAACACGGCCCAGCCGGTAGCCGACGGGAATTCCCATTCCGGCAACACCCGCACCAGCTCGCCCTTCTGCAGATAGGGCTGGACGAACAGGGTCGAGCTGGCGGCGATGCCGGCACCGCCGGCGGCGATGCGCGCCAGCAATTCCGGCGAGTTTGCCGTCAGCCGCGCCTGCACCGCGCGTTCCCAGCGCACCTTGCCGCGCTCCAGCACCCAGGGCGCGGCGCCGCCGTTGCGGCTCAGGATGCACAGCAGGTCGTGCTTGGCCAGGTCGTCCGGGTGCTCGGGCAGGCCGTGCTGGGCGGTGTAGGAAGGCGCGGCGTACAGGCCGAAGCGTTCCAGCGAGACGCGGCGCGCGTTCAGCGTGGAATCCTCGGGCAAGTCGCCCATGCGGATCGCGATGTCGAAGTTTTCGGCCACCAGGTCGACCCGGCGCGGCGACAGGTCCAGTTCCAGCGACACCGCCGGATAGCGGGCCGTGAAGCGCGCGATCAGGTCGGTCAGGTAGAGGTTGGCGAAGTCGCCCGGCATCGAAATCCTCAGCTTGCCGCTGGGCTCGGCCTGGCGGTGCTGGGCCAGGGCGCCGGCCGCTTCGACCTCCTCGGCCACCTTGCGCGCGTGCTCGAGCAGGCTTTCGCCGAACTCGGTCAGCACCAGGCGGCGCGTGGTGCGCTGCAGCAGACGCTCGCCGAGGCTGGCTTCGAGCAGGGCGATGCGCCGCGACACCGTCGATTTCGGCAGGTCCAGGCGCTGCGCCGCCATGCTGAAACTGCCGGCTTCGACGATGCGGGCGAACAGCAGCATGTCGTTGGCTTCGATGTCCATGATTGTTCCACCAGTTGAATAATGTTATCCATTCTAACGCCTTCCGCACGATAGATGGAACCGTTAAAGTGTCTACATCGACACACCAACCGACACAACGAAGGGAACGACAATGAACATCCTGCAGATCAATTCCAGCCTCCGCGGCGCCAATTCCGAATCGAACCGTGTGGCCGGCAACATCGTCGCCAAGCTGAGCGCCGCCAACCCGGGCGCCACCGTCATCGTGCGCGACGTCGGTGCGAAGGCCCACCCGGTGCTGGACGAGAGCGCCCTGGGCGCCCTGTTCACCCCGGCCGACCAGCGCACCCCCGAGCAGGCTGCCCGCGTGGCCCAGGACGACGCCCTGATCGCCGAAGTGCAGGCCGCCGACGTGGTCGTGATCGGCGCCCCGATGTACAACTTCGGCATGCCGATCCAGCTGAAGGCCTGGTTCGATGCGATCGCCCGTGCCGGCGTCACCTTCCGCTACACCGAATCCGGTCCGGAAGGCCTGCTGAAGAACAAGAAGGTTTTCGTCGCCACCTCCCGCGGCGGCATCTATCCGGAAGACGCGGATCCGCAAGTCCCGCACATCCGCATGCTGCTGAACTTCCTGGGCATGACCGACTCGACCTTCGTGTACTCGAACGCCCAGGCGATGGGTCCGGATGCAGCGAGCAAGGGCCAGGCCGAAGCCGACGCCGTGGTCGCCGCCATCGCCTGAACCACCCCCGCGGCGCGGCCTTCGGGCCGCATTGTCAATCAACAGGAGATCGATATGGAACAGCAAGTTGACGTCACCGTTGCCGGCGAAGGCGTCGAAAAAAGCCGCCGCATCGAGCGCGTGCTCGGCGGCCAGTTCGTGATGGATGGCGCCGGCGTCAAGATCAACCGCGTCCTGACCCAGCCGCTGCAGCGCCGTCTCGATCCCTTCCTGATGCTGGATGCCTTCGGCAGCGACAAGGCGGGCGACTACATCGCCGGCTTCCCCGAGCACCCGCACCGGGGCTTCGAGACCGTCACCTATATGCTGGCCGGCCGCATGCGCCACCGCGACAGCGCCGGCAACGAGGGCCTGGTCAGCGACGGCGGCGTGCAATGGATGACTGCCGGCCGCGGCGTGGCCCACTCCGAAATGCCGGAGCAGAACGAAGGCTTGATGGAAGGCTTCCAGCTGTGGCTGAACCTGCCCGCCAAGGACAAGATGTGCGAGCCCTGGTACCGCGACATCCCGAGCGAGGAAGTGCCGCGCTTCACCCTGCCCTCCGGCGCGGAGGTGCAAGTGATCGCCGGCAGCTCGCATGGCGTCGATGGCGCCGTGCAGCGCGAGGCGACCCAGCCGCTCTACCTCGACATCCACCTGCCGGCAGGCGTGGAATTCGAGCAGCCGCTGGCGGCCGGGCACAACGCCTTCTTCTACGTCTACCGCGGTGAAGTCGTGGTCGACGGCAAGGCGGTGCCGCAGGCGCGCATGGCCATCCTCGACAACGCCCAGGGCGCCGACGGGGTGAAGATCAAGGCCGGCGCCGACAGCCGCCTGATCCTGATCGCCGGCCGTCCGCTGAACGAGCCGATCGCGCAGTACGGGCCCTTCGTGATGAACACGAATGCCGAGGTGTTCCAGGCGGTCGAGGACTTCCGGGCCGGCCGCTTCGCCTGATCGATAGTCGGCAGTTCGGCTACACTAGCGGCATGCCGCTGATAGAAGCCATAAGTTCTCTGCTCGGGCGCGCCAGCCGCGCGCTCGGGCTGGAGACCATCGATACCTTCCCGCCGGGCCATCGCTACGCCGATACCCGCTGGGACAAGGCGTATTTCGACATCCCTTCCGACTACAAGCCGGAGCGGATCGAACAGGCCATGGCCGACGCCATCACCAACACGCCCAGCGTGTTCGCCTGGATCGAGCATCCGACGCCGCGCATGCAGCGCGCCCTGCTGGGCGTGATCCACGCCCGCCTGCGCCGCGCCAGCACCCCTCCCAACGACCTGCTGGCAATGCTGATCGCCGCCTACGCCAGTCCGCGCACGCAGGAGGCGGTGCCGGGCCTGCGCGCGGCGATCGCCGGCACCGACGGCTACGATCCCTCGATGCGGGTCGCCCACCTGGCGGCCTGGCTGGCCGACATGCCGGCCGCCTTCGACGTCATCGACGCGCAATGACGCTCAAGACGTCTTAGTGCGGCGACGGTGACTTGAGCACCTCGTCGACGGTCGGCGTGGCGTTCATCTTCATCGTGTACAGGTAGTCGGCAGGCAGGTCGCCGACCGTTCGCTTCTCGCCGGGCAGCAGCTTGAAAGGCGGCACCGCCTCGGTATAGCTGCAGGTGCGCTCCTTGGTGCGCTCGTCGAGCATCTTGTCCTGGCACAGCGACTTCAGGATCAGGTAATGGCACACGCCGACGTTGCCGACACCGCAGCCGAAGGTGGTCGTGGACACACCCAGCCGCGTCACGATCACATAGGGTTGGGGAGGCGCCGCCAGGGCGCCGGCGCTGGCGAACATGGCAGCAGCCAGTAGGGTGGAATGGATAAGTTTCTTCATCACCCCCAAGCTTATCAGACTGATATCGCCTGAAAATGCGCGCTTTGTCACCGCGCGGCGGCTCCCAGCGGGGATCCTGGGCTATTGCCCGGCACATAGCGCTCGCGCAGGCGCATGAAGGGGGTCTCGACCAGCAGGAACAGCAGCCAGCCTGCCAGCACCGAGGCGGCGAGCGCCAGCACGATCGTCAGCGGATGTTCGGGGCCGAAGCCGGCCTCGGCCAAGGGCTGGGCGGCGAGCACACCGACCTGCTTGTGGACCAGGTAGACCGCATAGGACCACAACGCCAGGCTCGATGCGCCCGGCACGCGGATGCGGTGCAGCGGCGAATCCGGGGCCAGCGCCGCCAGGATCAGCAGCGCGCAGCCCAGCGCCAGCAGCGGAAAGCCCAACACGGTGGTCCACAGGCCGTAATGGTCGACCAGGAAGCAACGCAGCGCCAGCGCGCAGGCGGCGATCCCGGCCGCCAGCAGCATCCTGCCCTGCCCCATCAGGCGCGCCCAGATCCCGCCATGGAAATGCTTCAACAGGGCCAGCGCCACCCCGGCCAGCAGCTCGTCGAGGCGGCAGAAGCTCGAATAGTAAATATATTTGTAATAGAAGTGCAGCCAGTGGCCGTCATCCTGCCCGTGCAGCCAGGTCCCGGCACGGACCGCCGTCCCCGCCGCGAAGGCCAGCGCGAACGCGGCCCATACCCGGTGCATCCCCCCGCCCTTCGGTCCGTCCCTGCGCCGGCCGAGGGCGGCGGCGAGCAGCGCGCAGGCCGGCAGCAGCAGGTAGAACTGCTCCTCGATGCACAGCGACCAGGCGTGAGAAAAGGCGGTGCCCGGTTCCAGGCCGATGTTCTGGGTAAAGCTCAGGTATTTCCACAGCGGCAGCATCGGGTCATCGCCGCGGAAGGCCGGCCACAGCGCATACAGCGCCAGCACCGCGTAGAAATTCGGCAGCGTGCGCAGCAGCCGGCGCGCGTAGAAGCGCCCCAGGCTCAGGTCGCCCGCGCTGCGCAGGGCCTGGAAGATCTGGTTGCCGATCAGGTAGCCGGACAGGGCGAAAAAGAGGTCGACGCCGACCCAGCCGATCTCGCCCACCCAGCCGAAGGTATTCGTACCGCTGACGAACAGCACGTAGTGATGCAGCACCACCAGCGTGACGGCGAGCGCGCGCAGGGTGTCGAGGCCATGGATGCGGGCGGAGACGCGGCTCATGTGGAGGATCGTCGACGAAAACGCCGGATGATGCCACGCGGCGCTCCCGGATGCCAGGGATTCCCGATAAAATGGCCGGACCGATATTTCCTTGGATCAAAAGCATGACCTCCGCCGCAAGCCAGCTGCATTTCAAATCCGTCAACTACACGGGCCAGGGCCCCGGTCCGCGTGTCATCATCATGGGCGCGACCCACGGCAACGAGACCTGCGGCACCCAGGCCATCCAGCGCGTGGTGGCGGAGCTCGACGCCGGCAAGCTGCACATCGTCAACGGCAGCGTGACCTTCGTCCCCATCGTCAACCCGCTGGCCTACGCCAGGAACACCCGCTCGGGCGACCGCAACCTGAACCGCGACCTGTCGCCGAAAGAACGGCCGCAGGACTTCGAAGACCGCGTCGCCAACTGGCTGTGCCCGCTGCTGGCCCAGCACGACGTCCTGCTCGACCTGCACTCCTTCAACGCTGCCCACGGCGAGCCCTTCGTGATGGTCGGTCCGCTGGACAACGACGGCCCGCTCGAACCCTTCCGCCACATGCGCGAAGAGCGCGCGCTGGCGCGCCGCCTGGGTGTCCGCCGCTTCGTGACCGGCTGGATGGCGGCCTATGGCGGCGGCGTGCAGCGCCGTTCGCGCGGCAATGCGGCGGAACTGGAAACCGTGCTGCGCTACGGCATGGGCACCACCGAATACATGCGCAGCACCGGCGGCTATGCCCTGACCCTGGAATGCGGCCAGCACCTCGACCCGCAGGCGCCGGAAGTGGCCTACCGCGCCATCATGAACACCCTCGCCCACATGAAGCTGATCGAGGCCCCGGAACCGCAACCCATCCCATTCGAAGAGATGGAAGCGCTGCAGATGGTCGTGGTGCACGACAAGCTCGACGCCGGCGACCGCTTCACCCGCCAGTGGGCCAGCTTCGACCCGCTGCATGAAGGCGAGCAGATCGGCGTGCGCGCCGACGGCACCCCGGTCGTGGCGGAGTTCTCGGGCCGCATCCTGTTCCCCGACACGAACGCCGGCCCGAACCAAGAGTGGTACTACATGACCCGTCCGAACCCGCAGTTCGGCCGCGAGTGATGAGGTCGGCATAGGTCGCGATACATGACATGGGCCGCGACATAGCCATGCTCGGGATGGGCGAATGCTTCAGGAATCTCGCCCACTTTCGTGAAACCCAAGGAACGGTAGAGTGAAAGTGCGGCGAGATTGGTGGCGACAACCTGGTTGAATTGCATCGCCCGGAATCCCGAGCCCCTCGCCCGTGCGAGGCAATGCCGCACGAGAGTGCGGCCGAGCCCTCGTCCCCTGAATGCCTGGGCGACGATAAAAGTCGCGGTCGCAATATGCGAACCGCGGCCCGGCATGTTCGGGCCGTAGCGGTACATGCCCAGCAAGACCCCGTTTTGCCATGCCAGAAAACATCCGGCTGCGCCAAGCCATTGGCTGTCGATGAAGTCCGCATCGATCGCATCCCGGAACGGAAGCGTATCCCCCTCCATGGAAACCGAACGAAGCAGGTCGAGCATTGCGCCGGCATCGGCCCGGCCGGCAGGCCGTAAATCGTGTTCGTTCATGATGCCGCTCCAAAACAGACGAATGCGGCAAGTCTATTGAACGTGCGCGAGGCCGACAAACGATCGATTTTTGCTTTCAGATGAACCAAATTCATCTGATAGAATCATCCAATGAAGCGCCGACCGAACCCGCCACTCATCGCTGCGCGCAGCTTCGAAGCGGCCGCACGCCACTTGAGCTTTCAGGAAGCCGCCGCTGAGCTGCATGTGACGCCGACGGCGATCAGTCATCAAGTCAAGCGCCTGGAGGACTACCTGGGACTTCCCTTGTTCCTGCGCCAGAACCGCGCCGTCGTGCTTACGCCTTATGGCGAGACCCTGGCAGCCCGCCTGTTCGCGCTGTTGACAGGACTTGAAGATGCGCTTCAGCCGCCATCGATCGGCGACACCCAGGCATTGCGCCTTACCGCCATGCCGTCCTTGGCGGCGAAATATCTGGTGCATCGCATCGCAGAATACCAGGCCAGCCACCCCGGCCTGGCCGTCGAACTGAGCGATGACGATGAAGTCGTCGATTTTAAAGACGGCAAATTCGATATGGCCCTGCGCTATGGCGATGGCCGCTATCCCGGTGTGATCGCCCAGCACTGGATGAATGCCGACATGATCGCGGTCTGCAGCCCTGCTCTGCAAGCTTCCACTTCCCTGCCGCTTCATACGCCCGAAGATGTTCTGCGCCACACGCTGATACACGACAGTACGATACATCTTCCCGGCAAACCGCCTGGCTGGATCGCGTGGCTGGAGGCGCAAGGATTGACGATGCCGCCCGCTCAGGCCTGCCTGCGTTATTCCAGCGTCTTCCTGGCGATCGAAGCTGCACGGGCAGCAAAAGGCATTGCGCTGGCACCCGAGCCCCTGGTGCGGGACGATGTGCGCAATGGCGATCTGGTCGAAGCATTCAAGCCGAGATTGGATAACCCTTACGCTTTCTGGATCGTGTATCCGCGCCATTTGCAACACGATGCCCGTGTATTGGGGTTTGCGAAATGGCTGCTCAACAATAAGTGAGCGTGCGGCGCCGGCTTTAGCCGCCGGCCTCCCGCATCTGCGCCCGTTCCGCCCGGATCAGGTGCAGGTTGCGCAGGTAGATCGCCACCCCCACCCCCTGGCCGGCGATGAAGACCGGATCGCGCCGGTGCGCCGCATAGGCGAGCAGTACCAGCGCGCCCAGGATGCTCAGGTACCAGAAGGACACCGGAATCACGCTGCGGCGCCGCCGTTCGCTGACGAACCACTGGATCACGAAGCGCCCCATGAACAAGGCCTGGCCGCCGAAACCGACCAGCAGCCACCAGCCATCCTCACCCATCGATTTCCTCCTCCTCGATCTGCCGCCGCCCTGTGGCGCGGCGCCTGCGCAAGCGCCCTCTCGACCACGGCCACATCCGCAGCATTTCCCGGCCGCCCCACAACAGGCAGACCAGCCCGATGAGGCGCTGCGCCGGCAGCACCGCCGGGATGCCGATATGCCGGCTCACCAGCAGGCTCGCCGCCACCCCCAGCAGCACCACCCCGGCCACCAGGCCGCCCGCGCCCGCGGTGGGCCAGGCCCAGCGGCCGGAAAGCCGCAGGCCGAGCCAGGCGCCCAGCCAGCCGCCGAGCATGCCCCACAGGATGTCCACCGGCCAATGCACCCCCACCATGATGCGCGACAGGCCGACCAGGCTGGCGAACAGCAGGAGCAGCGTGCGCCGCAGCGGGCTTCCCGCCATGCCCATGGTCCAGATTCCGGCCATGGCGAAGGCCGCCGCCGCATGCCCGGACGGGAAAGACACCCGACGGTAGGTCGGCCCGGCCTGGAAGAACTGGTCCGGCGCCAGCACGGACAAGGGACGCGGCATGTCGACGAATTGCTTGGTCACCTGGGTCCAGAGCGCGGCGAACACCGCCGCCGCCAGCGCCGCCCAGAAGCAGTGCGGAACACGCCGGATGCAGGGCAGCACCAGCGCCAGCGCCACCGCACCGTCGCCCAGCATGGTCAGGTGCAGCCAGAACAGGGGTCCGAGCGCCTGGCCGGCATGGTTCAGCGCCAGGAAGGCGGCGCGGTCGGCACCGCTGGCGAGCACCAGCACCAGCAGCGCCAGCCCGGTGACGGGCGGCAGCCATACCCAGGGAGAACGCAGGGCCGGCGCCATCGGCTCATCCAGGCATGCGGGCCAGCACGATGCCGCCCTTTCGGTACAGCAGCTGCACCGGGCCGAGGGCGGTCAGGGCGTCGCTGCGGGTCAGGATCACCTGGCCGGGCCCTGGCAGCGGCGGCGCCGCCGGCGTGACGGCGCCGCGATACACCGAAAAACTCGGCATATCGATGCGCCAGCTATGCACCTCCCAGCCGGCGCGCCGGGCCAGCAGGGCCGCTTCCTTCAGCGGCCCCTGCTGCAGCTCGGCCGCCGCCGGCAGCAGCAGGCAGCCCAGCGCCAGCGAGCACGGCAGCCCGGCCGCGGCCAGGCGCCGCCACAGCGAGGCGCCGCGCCACAGCGCCAGTCCGAGCACGGCCGCCAGCAGCGCCAGCGCGCCCAGCCGCCAGCCGGCGCCGAATACCTCGGGCCGGCCCAGCGCCTCGCGCACATAGGGGTTGCGGATGCCGGGGGCCAGGCGCTCCAGCAAGACCGGCAGGGCCGCCACCAGCCCGAGGAAGAGCAGCGGCGGCGCGAAGGCCAGCACAGGCGAGCGCAGCGTGCCGCGCCCGCGCGCCATCAGGATGAACAGCGGGGTCGCGCCATACAGCAGGTAGTGCGGCAGCTTGGTGGCGGCCAGCGAAAAGAACACGAAGACGAACAGGAACCAGCACCACAGCAAGGTATCGAGCGGCGCCGCGCGCGGATGCCGCAGGCTGCGCAGTCCGGGCAAGGTGCGCAGGAACAGCCCGGTATAGGGCAGCAGCAGTACCAGGATCGCCGGCAGGTAATACCAGGGGCCGCCGCTATGCCCCTGCAGCGGCGAAAGGAAGCGTTCGACGTTATGGCGCATGAAGAAGCCAGCCAGGAAGGCGCCCCCGCGGCTTTCGTATTCGAGCAGGTACCAGGGCATGGCGATCGCCAGCAGGATGGCCCAGCCGGCGGGGTCGCGCACCGCCCGCCACCAGTCCGCCATTCTTCCCAGCAGCCAGAAGGCCAGCAGGCTGGCGGCCCCCGGCACCAGCAGCGCCACCGGGCCCTTGGTCAGCAGGCCGAGGCCGATCCACAGGAAGGCGCGCCGTCGCCACGAGGGCCGCGGGTCCCCGGCGTAGCGGACGATGTCGAACATGCTCAGCGCCAGGAAGAGGTTGAGCAGCGCATCGGCGGTCGCGCCGCGCCCGATCACGCCGACACCGGCCGCGCCGGCGGCAATGAAGGCCGCCGCGTAGCCGGTGTCGCGGTCGATGTGGCGGCGCGCGAAGGCGAAGATGGCCGCGATCCAGGCGCTGGCCGCCAGCGCCGACGGCAGCCGCAGCGCGAACGCGTCCAGGCCGAGGACCCGCACCGACGCCGCCTGCAGCCAGTAGATGAGGATCGGCTTGTCGTAGCGCGGCTGGCCGTTCAGCCAGGTAGAGACGTAGTCGCCGCGTTCGAGCATCTCGCGCGTGGCTTCGCCGAAGGCGCCCTCGTCGACGTCGAACAGCGGCAAGGCGCCGAGGTTCAGGTAGAGCCCGGCCAGCACCGCGCCGGCCAGCAGCAGGGACGGCAGCCAGGGCAGCGCCTCGGCCGCTGCGGCCGCTGCAGCCATCCAGCCCGGCCGGCGTCCGCTGCGTCCTTGTGGCCGCAGCAGGCCGGCGCCTTCCCTCACCGGACCGCCGTTCATGGCTGCTGCGCCTCGCCCGCGCGGCGGCCGTCGGCGGGTTCCGCTTCGCCCAGCTTGCCCAGGGTTTCGCGCACCAGGTAGGTGCGGGCGGCGCCGACCTCGAAATAGGTGCGCGCCAGCACTTCGGTGACGATGCCGGTGCAGACGAACTGCGCCCCGATCACGACCAGCAGCACCGCCAGCAGCAGCAGCGGCCGGCTGGCGATGGCCTCGCCCTCCCCCAGCTTCAGCCAGGCCAGCCAGCCGAGCGCCGCCATGCCGGCGAAGCCGCAGGCCAGGCCGATCCGTCCGAAGAAATGGCCGGGGCTGGCGCGGAAGCGCACGAAGAAATACATCGACAGCAGGTCGAGCAGGACCTTGAAGGTGCGCGACAGGCCGTACTTGGATTGCCCGTGGATGCGCGGGAAGTGGCCGACCTCTTCTTCGCGGATGCGGTCGGGCGAGGTCACGGTGGCCATCCAGGTCGGGATGAAGCGGTGCATCTCTCCGTACAGCCGGATCTCGCGCAGCACCGAAGCGCGATACACCTTCAGGGAGCAGCCGTAGTCGTGCAGGCGCACGCCGGTGACGGCGACGATCAGGCGATTCGCCAGCATCGAGGGCAGGCGGCGCAGCCAGAAGCTGTCCTTGCGTTCGCGCCGCCAGCCGACCAGCAGGTCGAGGTCTTCGTCGAGCAGGCGCCTCACCATGCGCACGATGTCGTGCGGGTCGTTCTGCAGGTCGCCGTCCATGGTGGCGATCACGCTGCCGCCGGCGGCGTCGATGCCCGCCTGCATGGCGGCGGTCTGGCCGAAGTTGCGGCGCAGGATGACCGCCGCCGTGTGGCCCGGACTCGCGGCCACGGCTTCGCGGATGCGCTCGGCGGTGCGGTCGCGGCTGCCGTCGTCGACCAGGATCAGCTGCCACGGCCAGGGCGCCGCCGCCATCGCCGCCCGCACCTGGGTCGTCAGCGGCAGCACATTGTCTTCCTCGTCGTGCATGGGCACGACCAGCGACAGGGAATGCGGCTCCAGCGCCGCCTCGTGCTTACGCATGCCAGGCCCCATGCCGCCGGAACCACTCGACGAAGTGCGCGATGCCGGTGCGCAGCGGCGTCGACGGCGTCCAGCCGATCGCCTGCCGCAGGTCGCGGGTGTCGGCGCAGGTGGCCGCCATATCGGCGCCGGGCATCGGCCGCGCCAGGCGCTCGGCGCGGCGCCCGAGCGCGTCCTCGAGGGCGTCGATGAATTCGGAGAGCCGCACCGGCTGCTGGTTGCCGACGTTATAGATGCGGAAAGGCGCATGGCTGGTGGCCGGGTCCGGATCGAGCGGATCGAAATCCGGAGCCGGTTCGGCCGGCCGCGCGCACAGCCGCAGCACCGCTTCGACCACGTCGTCGATATAGGTGAAGTCGCGCAGCATGTGGCCGCCGTTGTAGACCTCGATCGGGCGGCCGGCCGAGATCGCCTTCGCGAACAGCATCGGCGCCATGTCGGGCCGTCCCCAGGGGCCATAGACGGTGAAGAAGCGCAGCCCGGTCGTCGGCAGGCCGTAGAGGTGGCTGTAGCTGTGGGCCAGCAGCTCGTCGCTGCGCTTGGTGGCGGCGTACACGCTGACCGGATGGTCGACCGGGTCGTGCTCCCTGAACGGCAGGCGGCGGTTGGCGCCGTAGGTGCTGGAACTGCTGGCGTAGACCAGGTGCCCGAGACCGTGGCGGCGGCTGCACTCGAGCACGTTGGCGAAGCCCGCCACATTGTTGATCACGCATTCGTGCGGATGTTCGGAGGAATGGCGCACGCCGGTCTGGGCTGCCAGATGGATGGCCAGTTCGAAACGGTGCTCGCGGAACAGGGCATCCAGCGCGGCGCCGTCGGTGACGTCCACACGGCAAAAGCGCAGGCCGGCGGCATCGCCAAGCGCGGCCAGGCGTTTTTCCTTCAGCCCCGGCTCGGCGCAGGGTCCGAGATGGTCGATGCCGACCACCTCATGTCCCTCGGCCAGCAGGCGGCGCGCCAGGTGCATGCCGATGAAGCCGGCCACTCCCGTCAACAGGATCATCGCTTCCCTCCGCGGTCGGGGCGAAGCGGCCCCGGTTCGCCACCGAGTTTAGGGAGCTGAGGGAGCGACTATGCCGAACGGATCAAACGTGCGCGGATCGCCGGCAGCGTGAATTGGTGAGCAGAATGGTGGCGCTTCGTGCGACAATTCCGGCGCTCGAGAGAACGATAGCGATAACAATGACAAATAGCTTCAAGGCATCACAGCACATTCAGCGCCTGGGGGCACTCATCGCCGGACTGGCGGCCTGCGCCGGGGCGTGGGCCATGGAAGTGCGCGTCGTGGGGCAGGAAGCGATCGCGCCCAAATGGGTGGCCCTGCCCGGGCGGGTCGCCGGCATCTGTCCGGACGTCATGGCCGCGATCGAGCGCATCGAGCCGCGCCTGCATTTCACGGGCTACGACCGCAGCCGCTCGCTGCCCGGCATCGAAGCCGGCCTGGAGTCGGGCAAGCTGGGCGCCGCCTGCGCCCTGGTCGCCTCGCCGCGCCGCAATGCCATCGCGGTACCGGTAGGCAAGCCCGTGTACATCGCGCGCCATCTGCTGGTGGCGCGCGCCGGCGACACGGCCGTGGTGCGCGACATGCAGGACCTGGTGCGCTTGGGCGCGCTGGTCACGACCCAGCGTGGCTCGGTGTTCACGGACTGGCTGAAGGCGGGCGGCGTGCAGGTCGACGACGCCACCGACGACAACGGCGTCAACCTGCACAAGATGCTGGCCGGACACGGCCGCTTTGCCTACCTCAACGAAGTGACCCTGCAGCATTACATCCATAGCGAGGCGCTCGGCCCGCGCATACGCGTGCTCCCGGTGGTCCTGGGCGCCGCGCCGTCGTACTTCTGGGTGAGCCGCAAGGCCGAACCCGACCTCGCCCGCCTGCTCGGCGCCGCCCTCGAGAAGCTCAAGGCGGACGGCGAGCTGGACCGCATCTACACGCGCTGGACGGGCTTGCACTGAGATCGGTTGCGCCGGTTCAGGCCGGCGTCAGCAGCTTCAGGCCGACGATGCCCGCCACGATCAGGCCGATCGACAGCAGGCGCAGGGCGCCGGCCGGCTCGCCCAGCATGATCATCCCGAATACGGCGGTGCCGACGGTGCCGATGCCGGTCCAGATGGCGTAAGCGGTGCCGAGCGGCAAGGCGCGCAGGGCCAGGCCCAGCATGCCGACGCTGCCCGCCATCGTCGTCAAGGTGAACACGGAGGGCCACAGGCGGGTGAAGCCGGCAGTGTATTTCAGGCCCACGGCCCAGGCCACTTCCAACAGTCCGGCAAGCACCAGATACACCCAGCTCATCGCAACTCCGCTCATCTTCATTCAAAGGGCCGCAAGTATACCACTGCGGCATGGGCCCACCCGCGGCCGGCGTTCAAAAACGGGGCGGTCCCGGCAGGAAATCCGCGTGTGCTTTAAGATGGCACGGCCTTACTGAATCCCCAGTCAACAAGAACAGGAGTAGCAATGACTTCGTTGTTTGATCCATTGAAAGTCGGCGCGCTGGAGCTGCCGAACCGCATCCTGATGGCGCCGCTGACCCGCTCGCGCGCCGCCGGCGAAGGCCGCGTGCCGAACGCCCTGATGACCGAATACTATGTGCAGCGCGCCTCGGCCGGCCTGATCCTGTCGGAAGCCACTTCCGTGACGCCGATGGGCGTGGGCTATGCCGACACCCCGGGCATCTGGTCCGACGAGCAGGTCGAGGGCTGGAAGCAGGTGACCGAGGCCGTGCACCAGGCCGGCGGCCGCATCTTCCTGCAGCTGTGGCACGTGGGCCGCATCTCCGATCCGCGGTTCCTGAACGGCGACCAGCCAGTGGCCCCGTCGGCAATCAAGCCGGCCGGCCACGTCAGCCTGGTACGTCCGGTCAAGGAATACGAGACCCCGCGCGCGCTCGACCTGGAAGAGATTCCGGGCATCGTCGCCGCCTACCGCAAGGGCGCGGAGAATGCGAAGAAGGCCGGCTTCGACGGCGTCGAGATCCACGGCGCCAACGGCTATCTGCTCGACCAGTTCCTGCAAGACAAGACCAACCAGCGCAGCGACGCCTACGGCGGCTCGATCGAAAACCGCGCCCGCCTGATGCTGGAAGTGACGGATGCCTGCATCGAGGTCTGGGGCGCCGACCGCGTCGGCATGCACCTGGCGCCGCGCCGCGACGCCCACGACATGGGCGATTCGACGCCACTGGACACCTTCGGCTACGTCGCCCGCGAACTGGGCAAGCGCGGCATCGCCTTCATCTGCGCGCGCGAAGCGATCGGCCCGGACAGCCTCGGTCCGCAGTTGAAAGAAATCTTTGGCGGCGTCTATATCGCCAACGAAAAGATGAGCAAGGAAAGCGCCGAGGAGCTGCTGTCCAGCGGCAAGGCCGACGCAGTTGCCTGGGGCCAGTGGTTCATCGCCAACCCCGACCTGCCGGCCCGCCTGAAGTCCGGCGCCCCGCTGAACCCGGCGCGTCCGGACAAGTTCTATGCGCCGGGCGCGGAAGGTTATACCGACTATCCGGCCTTGCAGGCGAACGGCTGATCCGCGGGCTGGCGCAGCTGTGGCGGCGCCAGGTCCCGCCGGTTACAGGTATCGGACCTCGCCGTAAGCTTCGCAATCGTTGAACGACAGGCGCAATCCTCCTATTTCCAGAGGAATGCGCCGTTCCGCAAGATAACGCTGGTGCAGGGTGATTACTTGCGGATCCTTCAGGTAGTCCAGAAAGCCTTCGGCCGTTGCCGGACCTTCCAGGCGATCGTCGGGCAGCTTGTAACGCTCTTTCGCTCCCACATTGAAAGTTGCTGTCCGACGGGTAAAGTAGGCGTGCACGGTGTGGTGGTCCGTGATCCAGTAGCCGTCCTCACTGATTGGGCGCCCGAGCTTGGCGGAAGTGATGATGATCCGTTCGATGGACTTCGGCTCCCATTCGGGCGCCATTCCGAATCGGTGTCGGATCACATTCAAATGTCTGGCGAAGAAATCGCAGGTCCGCTCGTGCTGCGCCACGGCTGTGCTGCGGAGGGAATGCTCCAGGTTCGCATAGGACGCGAAATCCGGGGTAATGAATTTGCATTTGCACTCGCACAGAAATAGTACGTCATCCAGAATGAATGCGATGTCGCACTCGTAGTTACCATGGCGGATCTGGCGTGCATGTACGCCCCCTTCTTTCAAGCTGGCGCGAACACTCATTTCCAACCCAGGCCCGATGAATTTGAGTTCATGGCTCTTCCCGCAACGAATCGAATGCAGCATCGATTCGAGGGAATGTGCCGGCTCCATGACCGCTGTGATTGCCGGCAGCAGCACCAGGCGCGTCCCGAGCGGAATCAGCGGACAGTCGAGCAGATCGTTTGACGTCGGGCCGAAAGTCAGGTGCCCGATCATGGCCTTCGCACTGCGCTCCGCAATCCCGCCCTGCTCGATCAGGAGCGAATGAAAGAACGCGGGATCCCGCTCTACCAGCAAGCCCATCGGGTCCTCGCTCGCTCCTGCGCGCAGCATCGTCCAGGCAAATTCCCTCAACACGTGATAGGCACGAACCCACTCCGCAAGGCTTGCCCCATGTACGACTTCCTTCAGTTCGGCGGAAAAGAATTGCAACGTTGCCAAATAGCTGGAGGTCAGTTCCTCAGCAGAGCGAAATGCCTGAAGCGGAAGTTCTTTCGTTCCAGTACGCACCCGGTCTTGCGGAAAGCGGTCATGCGAGCGCATGACACGAAACGTTCGAAGCCGGGATAAGGAAATACGAAATGCCTGGACAAATTCGCTTTGGCCAGCATCAAGCACCAGGGCCTTGGTATCGAAATCGACTTCCCCCTGTTCCCAGAATGAGCGGAATTCGTGGAAGATCTGCCATCTGGTCGACTGAGCGAAATGTGCCGTTGCCTTGACAACATCCTGCGGACGAATGTCCGGTGTCGTGGTTGCGTTCTTGGCGCGCAACAACAAACTCTTCAGCACGATGCCGAAATATTCAAGGAAGAAATCCCAGCCGGCAAAATTATCAAAGGAAGATCGATGCTGCTCCTTGTCCAGGGCGCCTCCTTCGATCATCGGGGGAATTGCGGGACACCCTGGCAGGCCAAGGCGCATCCGCTGCAGGCTTTCGAGTGCCAGCAAGGCATGCCTGAACTCGCTGGCAGTCGAATCGAAGCCTGCGGAGATGGCGTTTATTTCGGATAGCAACGAGGATTCGATCGTACAGATGAGCTCGGCCTCTTTTGCAATACGGCGGCATTCAGGCTCGTCATGGTCCCGTAGAGCGGCCCTGACGCGAGCATCCTTATAATGCCGCTCGCGCTGGATTCGCGTAGCGAGAGCGGCGGCTGCGTCGCCGGCAGGCTTGGTGGCTGCGATCTCTTCGAGGACCTGCTCGACAGCGGAATGACGATCCATTACTCCCCCATGGTGTATCGATTGCGATTATTTTCGATCAACAACAAACCATCGATGCTGCCATAGAAAAATGACTCCCGCATAGTCGACCCATTGCGCTAGATCAAGGTCCGTATCTTCCCTTTCGATATGCATGCATATATCGAAGAACCGTTTCTTTTCCGAACAGGCGCTTTCGACAGCAAATATTCACCGTATCGAGCCGCATACCGATACGAATAATATTGCCGACATGCTATTCTTGCGCGATCCGTTCCGGCGCCCCTGGCCGCCGGCATTGTCGTCAATCGTCGCAAGGACAACCGTGAAAACTGCTCTTCGCCTGATGCCGCTCGCCATCGCCACCGCGCTGGCCTTCGCTCCCGCCACCCATGCCGCCACCGCCGCCGCGCCGCGCGCCGAAAACGCCTTCCTGTCGCAACAGGATGCCGCCGCCCGCGCCGCCCGCGTCTCGAACGTCGACTACGTGCTCGACTTCACGCTGACCGGCAAGGAGAACTTCAGCGGCACCACGACCCTGAGCTTCGACCTGAACGACGCGTCCAGCCCGCTCACCATCGACCTCGACAAGGCCACCGTCAAGTCGGTGACGGTGAACGGCAAGAGCGTCACCCCGCAATACAACGGCTGGTTCATCACCCTGGCCGCCGCCGACCTGGTCAAGGGCCGCAATACCGTCGCCATCGCCTACGAGCGTCCGCACAGCACCAACGGCGAAGGCCTGCACCGCATGGTCGACCCGGTCGACGGCCGCGTCTATACCTATTCCCACTTCGAGCCGGCCGCCGCCCACCAGATGTTCGCGGTGTTCGACCAGCCCGACCTGAAAGGCACTTACCAGGTCAACGTGACCGTCCCGGCCGACTGGGAAGTGATCTCGACCACCCGCGAGACGAAGATCGATGCGCATGGCGATGCCAGGCGCTGGACCTTCCCCAGGACCAAGAAGCTGAGCCCGTATAACTTCTCGATGCACGCCGGCCCCTACAAGAAATGGGAAGACACCAGCGGCAAGTACCCGATGCGCCTGTTCGCGCGCCAGTCGGTGGCGCAGCAAGTCAAGCCGGCCGAATGGTTCAAGTACACCAAGTCCGGCCTGGCCTTCTTCGACGACTATTTCGGCATCCCCTACCAGTTCGAGAAATACGACCAGATCCTGGTGCCGGACTTCCTGTACGGCGCGATGGAAAACGCCGGCGCCATCACCTTCGCCGAGCGCGGCTTCATGTACAAGGCCGACATGACCTCGGAGCAGCGCCAGCGCCTGGCCGCGGTGATCATGCACGAGATGGCCCACCAGTGGTTCGGCGACCTGGTCACCATGAAGTGGTGGAACGGCCTGTGGCTGAACGAGAGCTTCGCTTCCTTCATGGGCACCCTCGCCACCTTTGAGGCCACCGAGTTCAAGGACGCCTGGCGATCCTTCTACTCCGAAGGCAAGCAGAGCGCCTACGCCCAGGACCAGCGCTCGACCACCCACCCGATCGAGGTGCCGGTGCCGTCGACCCAGAACGCCTTCGACAACATCGACGCGATCACCTATTCGAAAGGCGCCTCGACCCTGATGCAGCTGCGGCACCTGCTGGGCGCGGACACCTTCCGCAAGGGCGTGCACAACTATCTGGTCAAGTACCAGTACCGCAACGCCACCCTGGACGACTTCATCGGCAGCCTGGGCGAGGCCGCCGGCCGCGACCTGAAGGGCTGGACCAGGGAATGGCTGTACCAGCCGGGCGTGAACACCATCGCCGCCAGCTTCAGCTGCAAGAACGGGAAGATCGCCAGCTTCACGCTCGACCAGTCGGCCACGAAGCAGTTCCCGACCCTGCGCGAACAGCGCGTGCAGGTCGCCAGCTTCCGCCTGGACGGCAAGGCGCTGAAGCTCGACAAGAACGTCGCCATCATCTACAAGGGCGCGAAGACGGCCGTGCCGGGCATGGTCGGCGCCAGCTGCCCGGACCTGGTGTACCCGAACTTCGAGGACTGGGGCTTCGTGAAGGTCCAGCTGGACAAGCGCTCCTTCGACACCGCGCGCACGGGAATCTCCGGCGTCGACGATCCGCTGCTGCGCGCCATGCTGTGGCAGAGCCTGTGGGACGGCGTGCGCGATGCCAAGCTGCCGCTCAACGACTTCATCACCACCGCGCTGAACAATGCGCCGCAGGAGAAGGACTACACCCTGCTGGGCGACGTGCTGGGCAAGGTCGGCGCCGCCCGCCATTACCTGGTCGCCATCGACCCGAACAGTGCCTATGCGCGCCAGGTCGACCGCCAGCTCGAGGACATGGCCTGGAATGCCGCCGTCGCCGCCAAGGGCAACGACGACTTCCAGCGCCGCTGGTTCGGCATGTACATCGGCGTTGCCAGCTCGCGGCCGGCGCTGGACCGTCTGGCCGCCCTGCTGGAAGGCAAGCAGACGCTCGACGGCCTGAGCATCAACCAGGACCTGCGCTGGGCCATCATCGCCCGCCTGAACCGCTACGACTATCCGGGCGCGGCCGAGCTCGTGAAAGCAGAGCAGGAGCGCGACAAGTCGGACAGCGGCCAGGCCGCGGCGCTGGCGTCGACGGTGGTCCGTCCGGACCCGGCGGTGAAGACCGAGTGGCTCGGCACCATCCAGGACACCAAGACCAAGCTGCCGTTCTCGAAGGTGCGCACGGCGATGGGCAGCCTGTATCCGACCGAGCAGAAAGCCCTGGCCGAGAAGACCGCCGACCAGCGCCTGTCCCTGCTGCCGCAGCTGGACAAGACGGCCGGCCCGGTCTACATGCGCGCCTACGGTCCGAGCATGATCCCGTCGAGCTGCACCCCGGCCAGCGTCAAGCGCCTGCAGGCTGCCGGCGCGCAGATGAAGGACCTGTCCGCCGGCACCCGCCGCGCCCTGCTCGACACACTGGAAGAAGACCAGCGCTGCGTGGCGATCAAGCAGGCGATGACGGTCAAGTAAGCAAGCCCGCCGCATGAACTACGGCGCCCGCGCAGCAGGTTTCCCGCACAGGAACCGGGCTGCGCTGGCGCTGATTTTTTTCATGCATACGGTAATGGTGCTGGCCTGGATGCGGCATCGCCCGGCGCCCGCGCCGGAGACGCCGGCGGTGGTCACTTACCTGTTACGCACCGTGCCCGCGCCGCCGCCGTCGACACCGTCGAAACCCGAGGCGCCGTCCGCGCCGGGCTATCCGAGGCCGCGGGCCGGACACCTGCCGCCGATCGCCGATTTCTTCGGCAATCCCTTGCCGCCGGCACCCAGGTCCGAAGCGCCGGCCGACACGCCTGCCGATCCCGCTCCCCTCGCCGCCGCTCCCGCGGCGCCCGCTGCCCCGCGCCTGGAAGACGCGCATGCGCCGATCACCGCGCAGGACGCCATCCGCGAACAGAAGGAAGCCGACGGCGGCTTCGCCCTCGGGCTGGCGAAGCGCCAGGCCGGCCGCATCGACCGCGTGCTGCGCAACGGGAAATCCGGGGTGCCGGACGAGCCGGACACGCCGATGGGCCGCTTCCGGCGCGGCCTCGAAGCGGCCCACATCGACCGTTCGAAGAGCGTGCATTTCGACACCTATACGTCGCCCGACGGCACCGTCATCTACCGCAAGCGGATCGGCAACGGCAGCATCTGCCGGCGCGGCGGCAACATCAGCCCGCTTGGCATGGGGCGCATGGCCATGGGCAATGAGGTGGCCGACAACATTCCATGCCCAAGCGGCGTGGAGTGGAAGAAAGACTGAGAGCGCTCAGCGCTTGCCGCCCGGGTTGTCGCCCTCGCTTTTCGGCGCCACGGGCGCTGGCACACACATCTCGGCCACGCGCTCCCATGCCCCTTCGCCCTGGCAACCCAGCGGCGGATGCTCCTGCAGCAGCTTGCCGAGCTCGACCGGCTTCATCTGGTTGACGCTGACGTTCGGATTGATCCTGATGCACATGACGTCCTGCCAGGCGGCCTGGACGTTGCGCGGGATCGGGATCGGCCCGCGCAGCTTGCGCGCCGCGGCTTCGCATTCGCCCATGCTGCGGAATTCGCCGCGCAGGTTGGCCTGGTCGAGGGTGACGTCCAGCCCCGACTGCAGATACAGCAACAGAATCATCGTATACATCGGTTCCCCCGCGTTAACCGGATGCTTGACGACTTGAGCGCCCTGATGTTCCCAGCCGTACGCCTGAGCGGCATCTCATCGCGCCGTCATTATCCCAAAGCCCATCCTGGCGTGTCGCATGCACCGGCTGTAGAATGGCCGGCCCTACCGCAACCGCCAGGAAGGAACCGCCTTGAACTGGGATCATGCAAACCCTTTCACGCTGCCGCGCGTGCCGGTCGCCGCCGATATCGATGGGCTGAACCACACCAATAACGCCGTCTACGTGCGCTGGTGCGAGCAGATCGGCTGGGCCCATTCGGAATCGCTCGGGCTCGGCCTGGAGGATTACCGGCGCCTGGACCGCGCGATGGCGATCCGGCGCGGCGAATACGATTACATCCTGCCGACCTTCGAGAACGAAAAACTGCTGCTGGCCACCTGGCTGGTGGGCGGCGACGGCAAGCTGTCGATGGAGCGCCGCTTCCAGCTGGTACGCGCCAGCGACGGCGCCACCGTGCTGCGCGGCCGCTGGGACCTGGTCTGCATCGAGATCGGCAGCGGCAAGCCGCGCCGCATGCCGCAGGCCTTCCTCGACACCTACATGCCGGCCATCATCCGCTAGAGCGAACGCGAATGTCACATCTGCGCACGATTGATTTGACAGGGGGAATCTGACATGTCACCATTCCTTTCTTAGCTGCAACAATCTTCGCATTTCGACAAGAGATCATCGTCATGACCGCCGCCACCGACCTGTCCTTCACCGCGCCCGGCCTCCATGGCCACCTGATGCAACTGAATGCCGAACAACTCGACCGCCTCGACTTCGGCGTGATCGGCTTCGGCGCCGACACCAATGTCTGCAAGTACAACCAGACCGAATCCGACGCCGCCGGCCTGCACGCCGCGCGCGTGCTGGGCCAGCCGCTGTTCACCAACGTCGCGCCGTGCATGAACAATTTCATGGTGGCCCAGCGCTTCGAAGACGCCCAGGACGAGGGCAATGCGCTCGACGACACCATCGACTACGTGCTGACCCTGCGCATGCGTCCGGTGAAGGTGAAGCTGCGCCTGCTGGCCGAGCCGGGCAGCGACCAACGCTACGTGCTGGTACAGCGCAAGCTGTGAGCGCCGACGCGCACGCCCGACTGGCGGCCGAGCACGAGGCGCTGATCCAGTTCCTCTACCTGGCCCCGGTAGGCCTGGTGCAGACCGGCATCGACGGCGAGATCGTGATGATCAATCCGATCTCGGCCCAGCTCCTGATGCCGCTCTCGCGCGACGCCAGCCTGACCAATCTGTTCACCGCGCTGGAAGACGTGGCGCCCGAGCTGCGCCACCTGTGCGCAAGCTTCGACCGCCCGAGCGGCATGATCTGCGACGGCCTGCACATCCATCTGAACAGCGGTGCCGCCGGCAAGCGCATGCGGGTGCCGCACGTGCTGTCGCTGAGCCTCCTGAAGCTGGACGGCTCGCGCCTGATGGCGGTGCTGCAGGACGTCAGCGAGCAGGTGCGCCGCGAGCGCCAGCTGCGCCAGAGCGACGCCTGGCTGAACGCCCTGCTGACCAGCATCAGCGACTATGCGCTGGTCGGCCTCGATCGTGAAGGCCGGGTCTGCTGCTGGAACGAGACCATTGCCCGCGTCACCGGCTTCCAGCCCTCGGTGGTCGGCCAGCCCTACTCCGTGTTCTATCCCGAAGGCGCGACCACCGCCGAGCAGGTGCAGGACCGCCTGCGCGATGCCGACGCCAACGGCTGGAGCCTGGACGAAGGCCCGCGCCTGCGTGCCGACGGCAGCCAGTTCTGGGGCAGCGCCATGATTTCGCCGCTGCCGGACCGCGAGCCGGACCTGCCCACCGACGGCGAGGCCGCCTACTGCCTGGTCCTGCGCGACATCAGCGACAAGCGCGACACCGCCGACAAACGCCGCAAGTCGGTGTTCTGCGACCACCTGACCGGCGTCGCCAACCGCCGCGCCTTTTTCGAAGCGGCCGAACTGGAGCTGACGCGCAACCGCCGCACGCCGCGCCCGATCGCCCTGGTCCTGTTCGACGCCGACCACTTCAAGCAGATCAACGACCGCCACGGCCACCCGGCCGGCGACTGCGTGCTGCGCCAGCTCGGCGCGGCCCTGTCGCTGACCTTCCGCCAGGTGGACGTGGTGGCGCGCGTGGGCGGCGAGGAATTCGCCGTGCTGCTGCCCTCCTCGACCCTGGACGGCGCCGCGGCCGTGGCCGAGCGCCTGCGCCGCCTGGTCGAAAGCCAGCCGGTGATCTGCGACGGCGTGTCGATCGCCTATACGGTGAGCGCCGGCATCGCCGCCGTCGACGCCGGCGAGACCATCGACCTCGACACCCTGATCAAGCGCGCCGATCGCGCCCTGTACGCCGCCAAGGCGAATGGCCGCAACCGGATCGAATGCTGGAGCAAAGACCTCAATGCAAGCCGATAAGCCGATCAACCCCGCCGACGCCTACGAAGCCCTGGTGCAGTTCCTCTACCGGGCCCCGATCGGCCTGGTGCAGGCCAGCCTCGACGGCACGGTCGACATGCTGAACCCGATGTCGTCCAGCCTCCTGATGCCGCTGGTGCGCGACGGCAGCATGGACAACCTCTTCACCGTACTGCAGGGCGTGGCGCCGCAGCTGCGCGAACTGAGCGCGCAATTCACCGAGCCATCCGGTTCGGTGTGCGAAGGCCTGCGCCTGCAGCTCGGCGACGCCGCCGGGCCGGGCGCGCCGCAGTGGCTGTCGCTGTCGGTGCTGAAGCTCGACCCGACCCGCCTGATGGCGGTGGTCACCGACGCCACCCACGAAGTCCAGCGCGAGCAGGAAAGACTGGCGCGGCGCCTCAAGACCGCCGCCCACACCGATGCCCTGACCCGCATGCCGAACCGCGAAGCCCTGCTGGAACAGGCGCAGCAGATGCTGGGCCGCTCCTGCGGGCTCGATCCGGACCGCGGCGGCTTCGCCCTGCTGTTCATGAATTGCGACCGCTTCCGCCAGATCAACGACGCCCTCGGCCAGGGCGCCGGCGACCGCTTGCTGGTGCAGATCGGCGAGCGCATCCGCGCTACCCTGCGCCCGCCCAGCGACCGCATCGATCCGAACGGCGGCAGCGGCCAGCTGGCGGCGCGGGTCGGCGCCGATGAATTCGCGGTGCTGCTCGACGGCCTGCGCAGCCGCGACGATGCCGAGCGCATCGCGGCGCGCCTGCTGGACGCGCTGGGCCGCCCGCACCAGCTGCCCGGCGGCCAGGAAGTCACCTGCAAGCCGTCGATCGGCCTGGTCTGGGGCGCCGATGCCGGCGACTTCGCCGGCGAGATGCTGCGCGACGCCAGCATCGCGATGGTCGAGTCCAAGCGCGCCGGCGGCAACCAATACACGATGTTCGAGCCTGCCATGCGCGAACGCGCCGCGCGCCGCGCCGACATCGAATCGGACCTGAGGCTGGCCCTGCTCGAGGAACAGCTGTTCGTGGTCTACCAGCCGGTGGTCGGCCTGCGTCCCGATGGCGGCACCGACCTCTCGGCCGGGGTCGAAGCCCTGGTGCGCTGGCAGCATCCGGCGCGCGGCGTGGTGCCGCCCTTCGAATTCATCCAGGTGGCCGAGGAATCGGGCCTGATCGGGGCGCTGGGCGACTTCGTGCTGCGCCGCGCCTGCCGCGACTTCATGGGCTGGCAGCGCGAACTCGGCGACGCCGCCCCGCGCCTGCTGGCGGTGAACCTGTCGCGCGCCCAGCTGGCCCAGCCGGACTGGCCGGCCACGGTGCGCGGCGTGCTGGACGAGAATGGCATGCATCCGTCCCAGCTGCAGCTGGAAGTGACGGAAAGCCTGGCCGCCCAGGACCAGCAGGTGCAGCAGCGCCTGCACGAGCTGAAGGCGATCGGCATCACCCTCGCGCTGGACGACTTCGGCACCGGCTATTCCTCGCTGTCCAGCCTGCACCAGCTGCCGGTCGACACGGTCAAGATCGACCGCTCCTTCGTCTGCCAGGCCGACACCAGCCAGCACCACCGCGTGCTGATCGAAGCCACCGTGAAGGTCGCCCGGAGCCTGGGCATGAACACGGTGGCCGAGGGCATCGAGACCGAAGCCCAGGCCGACGCCGTGCGCGGCCAGCAATGCGCCAAGGGTCAGGGCTACCTGTTCAGCCGGCCGCTGACCTCGGCCGCCCTGCTGGACTGGCTGCGGGCCGGGCTGTACGAAGCGGCTTGATCAGCGCATCGCCAGCGGCCGCCTGCGCTGCGGCGCCGGAAAGCCGGCATCCAGCTGGGCCAGGTCCTCGGCGGTGAGCGCCGGCGCCAGGTCCAGCGCGGCGCGGTTCTCTCGCACGTGCTGCGGCCGCACCGCCTTCGGGATCACCACCACGTTTTCCTGCCGCAGCAGCCAGGCCAGCGCCACCTGGGCCGGCGTCACGCCATGGCGGCGCGCCACCGCCGCCAGCTGCGGATTGCCCAGCAGGCCGGCCTGCTCGTTCGGATTCGACTCCAGCGGCGAATAGGCCATCAGCGGGATGCGCCGCTCGCGGCACCACGGCAGCAGTTCCCATTCGATGCCGCGCTGCGACAGGTTGTACAGCACCTGGTCGGTGGCGAGCAGTTCGCCGCCGGGCAGCGCCGCCGCTTCCAGCATGTCGTCGAGGTCGAAGTTGCTGACGCCGAAGTCGCGGATCTTGCCCTGCTCGCGCAGGCGGACGAAGGCTTCCAGCGTCTCCTCCAGCGGCACGTTGCCGCGCCAGTGCAGCAGGTAGAGATCGATACGGTCGGTCTGCATGCGCCGCAGGCTGCGCTCGCAGGCCGCCTGCACGCCGCGGCGGTCGGCATTGTGCGGATACACCTTGCTGACCAGGAACACCTCGTCGCGGCGGCCGGCGATCGCCTCGCCCACCACTTCTTCGGCGCCGCCCTCGCCGTACATCTCGGCGGTGTCGATCAGGCTCACGCCGAGCTCGAGCCCGAGGCGCAGCGCCGCCACCTCGTCGCGGCGCGCGGATGGATCCTCGCCCATATTCCAGGTGCCCTGGCCGAGCACGGGAATCCGGCTTCCGGATGGCAACAGCAATCCCTTCATGCTTCCTCCCTTGCGTAAAAGCCAACCATACCGCAGACACGGCATGCAGCAAAGCGCCGCATGGGTTTGTGCGCGCACAAGAGCGAGATTGAGGCAGCCGGGTTTCCGCGCCCGTCTTGGGCGCACACTGGGCCGGTTAGAACCGCCAGGTTCTTGAAGCCCATGCCTTGCGACCATGACACTGACGCGCCTCATTTACTTCCTTGCACTCCTCGCCGTGGGCGGCTGCACCGTCAAGGACAACCATCCGGTGACGGTCACGCCCCAGATCGTGCCGACCGAGCTCTACGTCGCGCCGGACGGCCTGGACAGCAATCCCGGCACGCCCACGGCTCCGCTGCGTTCGCTGGCGCGCGCGGCCCAGCTGGTCACGCCCGGCACCACGGTCAATGTCCTGCCCGGCACCTACCAGGGCGGCTTCCGCACCAGCATCAACGGCCTGGCCAATGCGCGCATCGTGTTCCGCTCGACCGAACGCTGGCAGGCCCGCCTGGTGCCGCCGCCGGTGTCGCGGCACGCGGTGGCCTGGGACAACCGCGCCAGCTATGTCGACATCCTCGGCTTCGAGGTCGACGGTTCGGCCCACGTTGCCGGCCAAGCCTGGACCACCGGCATCTACAGCGCCGCTTCCTACAACCGCATCGCCGCCAACCACGTGCACCACATCGCCACCGCCCAGCCCTGCACCAGCAAGGGCGGGGCCGGCATCGCCGTCGACAGTTATTACAAGGGAATGTTTTCGGAAGTGGCCAGCAACAGCGTGCACGACATCGGCCCGCCAGGCTGCCGCTACGTGCACGGTATCGCCATGAGCACTACGGGCACGGTGCGCAACAACATCGTCTACCGCGTGACCGAGGCCGGCATCCACCTGTGGCACGACGCCAACCGGGTGGTGGTCGTCAACAACACGGTCACGGCGTCGAACACCGGCATCCTGGTCGGCGGCGGCGACTTTTATCACAGCAAGGGGCCGAACGACCATACCCACGTGTTCAACAACATCGTGTTCGACAACCGCTACGGCATTTCCGAAGAGGGCGCGACGGGCAAGCACAACAGCTACCGCAACAACCTGGTGTTCGGCAACCGCGGGGCGGACTGGCGCCTGGCCGAGGGCATGCGCCCGGTCGGCACGGTCGCCGCGGCGCCCGGCTTCATCGCCTATTCACGCAGCGGTACGCCGGACTTCCGCCTGGCGGCGGACTCACCGGCAATAGGCAAGGGCCTCGAGCATGGCGCCGACGGGCCCGACTTCTGCGGCAAGCTGCGCGGGCCGGCGGACGCGGTCGATATCGGCGCCTGCCAGCACTGAACAGCTTATAAAATCTCGTTCACCAGTTCCGATGGCCGGCACAGGCGCACACCCTTCGGCGTGATCACGAACGGCCGGTTGATCAACACCGGATTCGCCACCATGGCGTCCAGCAGGGCCTCGTCGTCGGCGCCGTCCAGGCCTAGCTCGGCGTAGCGCGCCTCCTTGCTGCGCACCGACTCGCGCACCGACAGGCCGGCGTTTGCGATCATCTCCTTCAACTGCTCGCGTGCCGGCGGATGGGCCAGGTAGTCGATCACTTCGGGCTCGTGGCCGGCGTCGCGCAGCAGGCCGAGCGTGGTGCGGGAGGTGCCGCAGCGTTGATTGTGAAAAATCTTGATATCCATCGTTAAATCCCAGGTTGCACAATGCGTGAGTCTTGTTGCTCAGGCAAGGCATGATACCGACGGCGCTACAACGCTTCCAGTTTTTTCGCTTGTCCGGCGTTTTCTCCCGCTATAGAATCGCCGCTTTATTTGCCGGGACGAAATGAAAGAAGCCTGGTTGAAAGAGACACAATGCAAGAATACCTGATGCGCCCGGCACAGCTGCCGACCTGGGGCCAGCGCACCGCCCTGCGCCTGCTGAACCTGATCGGCTGGAATTTCTATTTCAAACCCCTGCCCGGCCCGCACGGCATCGCCGTGGTCTACCCGCACACCTCGAATATCGATTTCTTCGTCGGCCTGCTGGCCAAGTGGGCGGTCGGCCTGCAGTTCCGCTGGCTGGCCAAGGATTCGCTGTTCCGCGGTCCGATGGGCGCCATCATGCGCTACTGGGGCGGCGTGGCCGTCGACCGCAGCGCGCCGCAGGGCGCGATCCGCCGCCTGGCCGAAGACATGCTGGAATCGAAGTGGTTCTGGCTGGCGATCACGCCGGAAGGCACGCGCAGCTACCGTCCCTACTGGAAGAGCGGCTTCTACCGCATCGCCCTGGCGGCCCAGGTGCCGCTGCTGCTTGTGTCCATCGATTACGGAAAAAAGATCGTCGACGTCACCAAGACCATGACCCTGACCGGCGACGAAGCCGTCGACATGGCGGCGGTCGCCCAGGCCTACGAAGGCGTACAGGCCAGGTATCCGAAGGATGCGGCGCCGATCCGCCTGGCCGAGCCGGGCACCGACGACGCCCGCAGGCAGACCTCGGGCAGGTAATCGGTCCGCTCAGACCGACCAGGACTCGTCGCTGGCGGACAGGGTGTCCCAGGCTTTCGCGGTGGTCAGGAAGACCTGGCCGCCGAGGCGGTCCAGCAGGCTCGATTCCTTCAGCCGGTCCATCACCGGCCCCTTCACCTCGGCCAGGTGCAGGCGCACGCCGCGCCGGCCGAGTTCCGCATTCAGTTCCAGCAGGCCGAACAGCGCCGAGGTGTCGATCGCATTCACGGCCGACAGCACCAGCACCAGCTCGCGGGCGCCCGGATGCTGCGCCAGCTCTTCCTCGACCCGCGCGTGGACGGCTTCCACATTGCCGAAGAACAGGCCGGCATCCACGCGCAGCAGCAGCACGCAGCTGCGGATCTCGACCTCGTAGCGCTCGACGTTGCGGAAATGTTCGGTGCCGGCGATGCGGCCCAGCACCGCGATATGCGGCCGGCTCTCGCGCCAGATCATCGCACCCATCGACAGCAGCAGGCCGAGCACGACCCCGGCCTCGACGCCCAGCAGCAGCACCCCGCCGGCGGTGGCCAGCAGCGCCAGCGCGTCGGCGCGGTCGTAGCGCCAGGCGGTACGCAGGGTCGCCGTTTCCAGCATGCCGAGCACGGCGACGATGATGGTGGCCGACAGCACCGGCAGCGGCAGCAGGGCCAGCCAGCCGGTCGGCAGCACCAGCGCGGCGCCCAGCAGCGCGGCGGCGGTCACGCCGGCCAGCTGGGTATTGGCGCCGGCCGCGAAGTTCACGGCGGAACGCGACAGGCCGCCGGTGACGGGAAAGGCGCCGCTCAGGAAGCTGCCGACATTGGCCACGCCCAGGCCCACCAGTTCGGCGTCGGTGGACAGCTTCTCACCCTTCCGGGCCGCCAGGGTCTGGGCACCCGACATCGAGATCAGGAAGCACATGAAGCCGATCAGCAGGGCCGGCTGGAGCAGCGCCTGCCAGTGCGCGCTGGAGACGGCCAGGTTCAGCTGCGGCAGCCCGGCCGGCACCTGGCCGATGGTCCGCACGCCCATGCGGTCGAGCCCGAAGATGGCGACCACGGCGATGGCGCCGGCCACCAGCGCCATCGGCGCCAGGCGCGCCCCGACCTCGGCGGCACTCGACGCCAGGCCGCAGCGCCGCAGCAAGGCGGCGCCGTAACGGCGCGCCAGCATCAGCAGCGCCAGCGAACCGAGGCCGAGGGCGGCGCTGGGGCCGTGCCAGTGCGGCGGCGCGGCGCCCAGCAGGGGGCGGACCTGCCCGGCCGCGATCACGATCGCGGAGCCGATCGTAAAACCGTTCATCACGGGGCGCGAGAAGAAATTGGCGAGGAAGCCGAGCCGCAGCAGGCCGCAGGCCAGCAGCACCAGCCCGGACAGCAGGGCCAGCTGCGCGGCCAGCTCGCCGTACAACGCGCTGCCATGGCTCGCCAGCGGCGACAGCGCGGACGCGGTCATCAGCGCGACGATCGCCATCGGCCCCACCGATTGCGTGCTGCTGGTGCCGAACAGCGCGTACAGCAGCGGCGGCGCGATGCTGGCGTACAGGCCGGTCACCGGCGGCAGGCCGGCCACCAGCGCGTATGCCATGCCCTGCGGGACCATCATCATGGCGACGACGGCACCCGCGCCCAGGTCGCCCGGCAGCCAGGCGCGCCGGTAGCCCTTCAACCAGCCCAGCATCTATTGCATCGCCAGTTCGACGCAGTTGCGCCCTGCCCGCTTGGCGCGCGCCATTGCGGCGTCCACGCGCTGGGACAGGGAATCGGCGCTCTCCTGCTCGCCCAGCTGGGCCACCCCCAGGCTGACGGTCACGTGGTCGCAGCCGGGAATCGCGGCCTGCTCGACCGCCTGGCGGATCTTCTCGGCCATCTTGAGGCCGTCGATGGCGCTGGTGTGGGGCGCGACCACCTGGAATTCCTCGCCGCCCGAGCGCACCAGCACGTCGCTCGAACGCAGCACCGCCCGCACGCAGTCGGCCACGGTGCGCAGGACCACGTCGCCGACCGGATGTCCATAGCTGTCGTTGATGACCTTGAAGCGGTCGATGTCGAAGGACAGCAGGGCCAGCGGGGTGCGGTAGCGGCGCGCGCGCCGCACCTCGCGCTCGAGCAGCTCCTCGCCGTGGCGGCGGTTGGCGACGCCGGTCAGGGCGTCCATGGTCGACACATAGGTCAGGCGCGCCAGCAGCTGCTCGCTCTCGATGTCCATGTCGATCTGGCGCTGGCCCAGCGCGGCCATGGCGGCGCAGTCGCGCAGCGTGTCGAAGGCTTCCGGCGCCAGCGTCTCGCCGCCGCCGAGCAGCAGCGACAGCGCGCCGCGCGGGGCGCCGGGACCGTCGGCCGGCACCGGAATGCCCAGCGCCTGCACCACGCCGTGTGCGCGCAAGGTCTCGGCCAGCGCCGGCTCGCCGGCCTGTTCGAGGGTGTCGAGCAGGACCAGTTCGCCGCTGGCGGCGGCCAGCAGGCCCGGGAAGGCATGGCGCAGCGGCGCCTGCAGCAGGCGCTCGCCGCGCTGCAGCAGCGCCGCCAGGCGCAGGCCGGCGGCCGGCCCGCGGCCCAGTTCGGCCTCGAGCTGCAGGTCGTTGTCGCTCCGCAGCTGGAACATGGCGGCGTGCAGCACGCCCGGCCACGCCAGCAAGGCCCGGCACAGGCGCTCGGCCAGGCTTTCCTCTTCGCGCTCCTGGAGCGCCGCCTGCACCCGGGCGCGCAGCGCCAGCAGCGCACGCAGGGCGTCGGCATCGGCGGCCGGGGCGCCACCGGCGGGCGCCTCCAGGCATGCCCGCACGGCGGCCTGCAGACGCGGCGCGTCGATCGGCGTGACCGCATACGCGGCCGGTCCGGATTCGTTCAGCAGCGGCAGCCAGCGGGCATTGTCGAAGGGGCACAGCAGCAGCACCGGGGCGCCGCCGCGGCGCGCCAGCAGGCCGCCCAGCGCATCGAGGTCGATGCCCGGTTCGAAGCGTTCGAGGTCGACGATCAGCAGGCGGGGCGGCGCTTCGGCCAGCAGCGCGAGCGCGGCCTCGGGACTATCGGCCAGGTCCAGGCGCGCGAACAGCGGCCCGCAGGCCTGGGCGAAGTCGGCGCGGCGCTGCGCCATCGGGCTCAGGTAGATCCCGGTCCATCCTGCATCCTGCTCGGTCTGCTGCGACATCTGCACTCCTGGAAAAGCTGAAGGTATAGCGTGCTACGGGCTGAAGTTTGCCACAAAGCACCATGCTCGCCTAGCAATTGCGGCGCTGTGTGTGGAAGCGCACGGTAGCGGAGGCCACCCGGCGGGAATACTGAAGGATGACGTACTACCGAATGCACAAGGAGATCGGCATGGCAAACCAGGATGATGTAGCGAACAAGCAGAAGGCGATCCAGAACCGCCAGGACCAGCACGACGGCAGCATGCAGAAAGGCGACCAGGGCTCGGGTGGCCCGGCGCAGACCGGCGTCCAGCAACCGTCCGGCGACTTTCCGGCCCAGCACCTGGCCAAGCCGGGACTCGAAGCCCAGATGGAACTGAAGCCGAAATTCATGGCCGAGCACTACAAGGGCAGCGGCAAGCTGGCCGGCCAGGTGGCGATCGTCACCGGCGGCGATTCCGGCATCGGCCGCGCGGTCGCGATCCTGTTCGCGCGCGAGGGCGCCGACGTCGCCATCCTCTACCTGAACGAGCACGAGGACGCCGCCGAGACCCAGCGCTACATCGAAGCCGAGGGACAGCAGTGCGTGACCGTGGCCGGCGACGTCAAGGACATGGAGTTCTGCCAGCAGGCCGTCGACCAGATCGTCGCCAGGTTCGGCCGCCTGGACGTGCTGGTCAACAACGCCGCCTTCCAGGAGCATGCCGAGTCCCTGCTCGACCTGGACGAGGACCGTTTCGACGAGACCATGAAGACCAACGTCTACGGCTACTTCCACATGGCCAAGGCCTGCCTGCCCTACATGAAGCGCGGCGCCGCGATCGTCAACACTGGTTCCGTCACCGGCCTGAAGGGGTCGAAGAAGCTGCTCGACTACTCGACCACCAAGGGCGCCATCCACGCCTTCACGATGTCGCTGGCGGCCAACCTGCTCGACAAGGGCATCCGCGTCAACGCCGTGGCCCCGGGCCCGGTGTGGACCCCGCTGAACCCGGCCGACCAGTCGCCCGAGGACATCACCAAGTTCGGCCAGCAGACCACCTTCGGCCGTCCGGCCCAGCCGGAAGAGCTGTCGCCGGCCTACGTCTACCTGGCGTCGAACGTGTGCTCAGGCTATGTGACGGGCGTGGTGCTGCCGATTACCGGCTCGGTGGGCGAATAAACCTTCGAGGAGATTGCAATGGCTCGCAGCATGTGGAAAGGGGCGATCAGCTTCGGGCTGGTCCATATCCCGGTCGAACTGTACCCGGCAACCAGCGACAACGGCCTGGACCTGCACATGCTCGACCGGCGCGACTTCTCGCCGATCGGCTTCAAGCGCTACAACAAGAACACCGGCAAGGAAGTCTCCTGGGACGACATCATCAAGGGCTATGAATACGCGACCGACGAGTACGTGGTGCTGTCCGACGAGGACCTGCGCCGCGCCAATCCGGAAGCGACCCAGACCATCGACATCCTGGCCTTCGTCGACGCCGGGCAGGTGCCGCTGATCTACTACGAGCAGCCCTACTACCTCGCACCCGGCAAGGGCGGCGACAAGGTCTATGCGCTGCTGCGCGAGACCCTGCGCGAAGTCGGCAAGATCGGCATCGCCAACGTCGTCATCCGCGTCAAGCAGCACCTGGCGGCGCTGGTGTGCGTGGGCGACACCATCGTCCTCAACACCCTGCGCTACCCGGACGAGATCCGCCCCACCGACGAACTGAAGATCCCCGACCAGAACTCGAAGGCGGCCCAGATCACGGAAAAGGAACTGCAGATGGCCAAGGCCCTCGTCGAAGGCATGAGCGAGAAGTGGAAGCCGCAGAAGTACCACGACACCTATCGCGAAGACGTGATGGCGATGGTGAAGAAGAAGATCGCGGCCAACCAGACCAAGACCATCACCATGCCGGAGCCGGAGGAAGACAAGCCGAAGAAATCCAACGTCATCGACCTGGTCTCGCTGCTGCAGGCCAGCCTGGGCAAGAAGCCGGCGCCGGCGCATGCGGACGGCGACGACGACGATGACGAGCCACCGCCGCGCAAGTCGCGCAAGCCGTCCAGCGACGAGGACCAGGACACTTCAGACTCGCCGCCGCCACGCGCCCGCAAGACGCCTTCGCACTCCACGGCTCACCCGCGCGCCACCGCGGCCCGGAAGCCGGCGGCAAAAAAGACTGCGACCAAGCCCGCCGCGGCGAAGGCGCCGGCCAGGCGCAGGAAGGCGGCCTGAGTGGATTGGGATACGCTGATCGATTTCCTGCAATGGCCGGCGATGGCGGTCACCCTGGGGGCCGCCTTCCTGGTGGGCGCACGCCATGCCCGGCGCCGGATTTTCGGCTTCTATACCTTCATCGTCAGCAACCTGCTGTGGATCGCGTGGGGCGTGCATGACGCGGCCTGGGCCTTGATTGCGCTGCAGGCGGGCCTGTGCGCGATGAATGTGCGGGGGATCGTGCGGAATCATAAGGAGGCCGAGGCCGAGGCGGGCGAGGAAGCTTCTGCATGACGTAGGGTGGGCGCCCCATGCCCGCCCTACGGCTATTTCGGCTTGAATCCGAGCGCCTTCATCGCCTTGGTCAGCGTGGCGGCACTCTCCTCATAATCCTCCCAAGGCGAATTACCGATCCCCAGCCGCTCCCCGACGGTCCGCACCGTCCAGTGCGCCCCCGACGTCAGGTCCATCAACTCCTCCCAGCGCACCGGCACCGAAATCCCCAGCCCCGGCCGCACGCGCGCCGACCAGGCCGACACCGTGGTCGCACCGCGGCCGTTGCGCAGGTAGTCGATGAAGATGCGGCCGACGCGGTTCTTGGCGCCGCTCTTGTCCGAGAAGCGGTCCGGGATGGTCTTGGCCAGGTGGGTCACGATGGCGTGCGAGAAGTCCTTCACGGTGTCCCAGTCGAGCCTGGGCTTGAGCGGCACCACCACGTGCAGGGCCTTGCCGCCGCTGGTCTTCAGGAACGGGGTCAGGCCCAGCTCCTGCAGGAAGGCGCGCACCAGCTGGGCCGCTTCCTGCACTTGCGCGAACGAGATGCCCTCGCCGGGGTCGAGGTCGAACACGAAGCGGTCCGGCGTGTCGTAGCGCTTCTCGACCGCGTTCTGGCTGTGGATCTCGACCACGTTCCATTGGGCGCAGGACAGGATGCCCTCGACGGTGTCGATGCGGGTCATGCGCGGATGGTCGGGATCGAGGGACTGCTCGAGCTGGCCGACGCCGGGCATCTTGCGCGGATCGACGACGTGCTTCTGGAAGAACAGCTCGCCGCCCACGCCCTCCGGCGCGCGCACCAGCGAGACCGGGCGGCCCTTCAGGTGCGGCATCATCAGTTCGCCGACCAGCGCGTAGTATTCGACCAGTTCGAGCTTGGTGACGCCGCTCTCCTTGTCCATCACGCGCTCGCCGTGGGTGACCTTGAACTTGGCCGGCAGGCCGCTGTCCGCCGGTCCGGCTTTCGCTTTCGGTGCCGCTTTCTCGCTCTTCATGGTCGCAGTCTCCTGCACATGTTTGGCCTGTTCGCGCACCACGCTCCTGGCCGGCTTGTCCTTGCGCAGGCCCTGGAACACGGGGTGGCGAATCGAATTCGTCGCCGTCCACTCCGAAAAACTCACCTCGGCCACCAGGGTCGGCTTGACCCAGTGGTTGCCGCGACCGGGGACGGCGCGCGGCGGGAAGGGATTGTCGTCGCTGGCGATGGCTTCCAGGGTCTCGCGCATATGGCGCAGCGAGGCGCCGTTGAAGCCGCTGCCGCAATTGCCGGCGTAGCGCAGCACGCCCTTCTCGTCATAGTAGCCGAGCAGCAGCGAGCCGATGCCGGTGCGGGCGCCCTGCGGGTCGGTATAGCCGCCGATCACGAATTCCTGGCGCATCCCGCATTTCAGCTTGATCCATTCCGGCGAGCGCCGGTTCACGTAGCGCGAGTCGCGCCGCTTGCCGATCACGCCTTCGAGGCCGATCTGGCAGGCGGCCACCACCAGCTGGGCGGGATCGGTGCCGAATTCGCTGGAGAAGCGCACGCTGTCGGACGCCTTCTCGGCCAGCACGTCTTGCAGCAGCGGACGGCGTTCGTCGAGCCTGACGTTGCGCAGGTCGTAGCCCTTGAAGTAAGGGATGTCGAAGATGAAGTAGACGATCTGGGCGCGGTTCGAGCCGTCGAAGGCCAGCTGCAGCAGGTTGAAATTCGGCTTGCCGTTTTCGTCGTGGACCACGATCTCGCCGTCGTACCAGCCGTCCGGCAGCTTCATGCGCTTGATCTCGTCGCGCAGCGGCTTCAGCTTGTCGGTCCAGTCGTTGCCGTTGCGGGTGATCAGGCGGATGTCCCTGCCTTTGTCGGCGACGCGGGTCAGCATGCGGTAGCCGTCGAACTTGATCTCGAAGATCCATTCCTCGGGCCGTTCGGGTGGGCCGTCGACCAGGGTCGCCAGTTCGGCATTCATGGTTTCCGGCAGCTCGGCCTTGACCGCGCCCTCGGGCATGGCGCCGCGCCGCGTGGTCTTTGCCGCGGGTTTGGCCGCCGCCGATGTCGCAGCCGCCTTCTTCGGCGGTTTGGCCTCCGCCTTCAACTTGGCCACCTTGGCGCGCGCCGCATCCCGGTCCCCGGGCGCGCCCGGCATCGGCAAGTCCTTGACGCTGTCCGGCATCTCGTCGACCACCGAGAATTCGGAGGCCGGCCGCATGTACTCGTCGTTCTCCTTGATCAGCAGCCAGGGCTCCTGCTTGTCATCCTCGTGGCCGCGCAGGCGCACCAGCACCCAGCGTCCATGCATTTTATGGCCATGCATCTCGAACTTGATCTCGCCCTTGGCATAGCCCTTGCGCGGGTCGCCGATCGGCTCCCAGGTGCCCTTGTCCCAGACGATGACCTCGCCCGCGCCGTACTGCTTGGGCGGGATCGTGCCTTCGAAATCGGAATAGGAGATCGGGTGGTCCTCGACGTGCACGGCCATGCGTTTGTCGTGGCTGTCGTAGCTGGGGCCCTTGGGGACGGCCCAGCTCTTCATGGTGCCGTCGAGTTCGAGACGGAAATCGTAGTGCAGCCTGGTGGCCCAGTGTTTCTGGATCACGAAGGTGAGCCCGCCGGTGCTGGCGTCGCCCCCTTCCGCGGGTTCCGACGTGATCGAAAAATTCCGCTTGGCCTTGTATTCCTTGAGTGCGTCGGGCATGGCATCACCTGTACATCAGCAGCAATATTGCTCAATGTACTGCAATGCCACGGGCGCGACTGTACGGCAGCTAACCGTCGCCGGCGCTGCTCATTCGAGCGCTTATTTCCGCTCGGATGCGCTCTGGTCGCGCGCCGCGCGGAACTCCGAGTCCTTGGCCCAGTTCGGCCAGGCGTTCGAATCGGCCAGTTCGCGGCCCACCGCATACAGGATGCCGAGGTCGCGCGCCATGCCTTCGAAGGTCCACTCCGGACGCCATTCGTCGGACGGCTGGTGGTAGTTCTCCTTGACGTAGCGCTCCGCTTCCTTCTTGCCGGCGGCGGCGCCGCCCTGCTCCCAGTGCTCGCCCGAGCCGAAGGAGATCGCCGGCACGCCGCGCTTGGCGAAGGGGAAGTGGTCGGAGCGGAAGAAGTGGCCGGCTTCCGGCTTCGGATCCGGCGAGTAGCCCAGCCCGGCCAGCCTGGCCTTGGCCTTCAGGCGGTCCAGCAGCTCCAGCCTGGCGCTGCCCGAGATCGTGAAGTCCTTCGCCTTGCCGTGCGGGTCGAGGGCGTCCATATTGATCACGCCGACCGTCTTCGCCAGCGGATACACCGGATTCGAGGCATAGTATTCGGAGCCCAGCAAGCCTTTCTCCTCGGCCGTCACCGCCAGGAACACCACGCTGCGCTGGGGTGCCGGCGCGGCGGCGTACACGCGCGCCAGCTCCAGCAGGGCCGCGATGCCGGTCGCGTTATCGACCGCGCCGTTGTAGATCCTGTCGCCCTTCGCGTCCGGCAGGCCGATGCCGAGATGGTCCCAGTGGCCGCTGTAGATCACGACCTGGTCCGGATGCCGGCTGCCTTCGCGCAGCGCGACCACGTTCTTCGAGGTGATTACCTGGGCATCGACGGCGTATTTGCCCGACATCGAGACGCCGGTCAGCTCGACCGGCTTGAAGCTGCGCGAGGCGGCCGACTTCTTCAGTTTGTCGAAGTCCAGGCCGGCGCGCCTGAACAGGTCGATGGCGACATCGCGCTGGATCCAGGCCTCGACCGGCGCATGCGATTCGCCCGGATTCTTGCGCACCACGTCGTACATGACGTTGGTATTCGAGTTTTTCACCGTCGCCCAGCCGTAGGAGGCCGGCGCGGTCTCGTGGACGATGATGGTGCCGAGGGCGCCGCGGCGCGCCATCTCTTCGAACTTGTAGGTCCAGCGGCCGTAATAGCTCATGGCCTTGCCGCCGAACTCGCCTTTCCCAAGCTCGAAGTCCGGATCGTTGATCAGCACCACGGCCAGCTTGCCCTTCAGGTCCTGACCCTTGAAGTCGTCCCACTTGCGCTCCGGTGCGGTCACGCCGTAGCCGACGAAGACCAGCGGCGCATCCCTGAATTCCACGCCTTTTGCACCCGTCATCGAGGCGCGCACGGCGATCTGCTCGCCCTGGGCGAGGGTTTCTTCCTTGCCGCCGCCCTTGACGCTGACCTCGACCGGCCCCTTGATCTCGAAGCGGCCCAGCGGCACGTCCTGGGTCCAGCCGCGCTTGCCGTCGACCAGGTCGCCGCCCGGCTTCAGGCCGGCCGCCTCGAACTGGTTGATCAGGTAGGCGACGGTCTTGGCTTCGCCCGGCGTGTTCGGACCGCGGCCTTCGAACTCGTCCGAGGACAGCACCTTGACGTCGTGCGACAGGTGGGAGGCTTCGATCTGCACGGCCTGGCTGGCGGGCACCGCGGGTTTTACGGCGGCGTTCGCGGCCGGGGCGGCATGCGCGGACGCGGCCAGCGCGGCCGCGGAAAGGATGGCGATGGAGGTGGTGGTCTTCACGGTCTCGTTGATTTTCTTGGTTGGTGGAAATGCTGGATGAGTATCCTTTGAATAATTTGCAATGTCAAACAAGCATCAATCGTGCGCATCGCATATAGTCGAGCTTCCACCCGAATCGCTTAAAGAGGTCTTGTGAAACCTTCCGCCCTGCTTCTCCCCGCCGCCGTCTTCGCCGCCCTCGCGCTGGCCCTGCCCACCGCGCTGGCCCAATCCGCCGCAGCGGCGCCTGCCGCGGCCGCTCAAGACCCGGTCGCCCGCCTGGTCGGCCAGCTCGACCTCGAGCGCTACAAGGAGACCATTCGCGGCCTGGCCCGCTTCGGCGACCGCAAACAGGGCACCGAACGCAACCGCAAGGCGATCGACTGGATCGAATCCCAGCTGAAGTCCTACGGCTGCGCCACCGAGCGCATCCATTACGTCTACACGCCGCCGGCGCCGCGTCCGCCGGGCAGCCCGCGTCCGGCGGCGACGGGAGGCGGCCGCGGCGGCCCGGCCGGCCAGGGCGGCAGCACCCTGTTCGGCACCCGCGCGCCCACCGGCGTCAACCAGGATCCGATGGCCCAGCCGGACGAGCGCCTGCGTGCCCTCAACGCCGAGCAGCCGGACCCGAAAGGCGGCCCGCGCGAAGAGGTCTATTGCACCAAGGTCGGCAGCAGCCGGCCCGACGAGATGTATATCGTGGCCGCCCACATGGATGGCCTCGGCTTCGGCGAAGCGGCCAACGACGACGCCTCCGGCACGGCGCTGGTGATGGAACTGGCGCGGATCCTCAACGCGCCCGGCGTTACCACCGAGCGCAGCATCCGCTTTGCGCTGTGGAATAACGAGGAGACCGGCCTGAACGGCGCCTCGGCCTATGTAGCCCAGCGCAAGGACCTGCAGGGGATCGAATCGCCCAAGGGTTCGGGCCGCTATCCGGAACCGCGCTGGCTGGGCATGATCCAGCACGACATGATGATGTTCGACCACGGCATGCCGGTTCCGCGCACGGACGCCAGCGGCAAGACGGTCGCGGCACCGCCGCCGGAGCAGCGCCGCGAAGCCGACGTCAACATCGAGTTCCAGGCGAATTCGCGCCAGGCCGAAGGCTCGCAGAAGCTGGCCTGGGCCTTCCGCGCCGCGAACGACAAGTACGCCAGCGACTACCCGGCCGCCGTCGGCCCGCACATGACGAATACGGACTCGACCCCTTTCATGGACCTGGTGCCGTCGATCTCGCTGCGCGAGAACGAGCGCGGCCAGCAGATCGGCGCCGGCTGGAACCCGCACTGGCACCAGCCGACCGACCTGGTATCGACCTTCAGCGACAAGGACTTCCTGCTGGGCCTGAACGCGGCCCAGACCACGCTGGCGGCGATCGCCCGGCTCGCCGGAGCGCGGACCGAAAACTGATAGCTATTTGTAAGAACATGTAAAAAGGCGTCAACTGGCCGGCGTGCAGGGACGTTGAGGGATCAGTAGCACCCGGGAATGTCCCACAATTTCTAAGACAATACTGAAGGAAACATCGCCATGAGCAAAATCGTCGCTACCCTGATCGCAGGTCTGTTTGCTACCTCGGCATTTGCCGCCCAGTCGACCGCTACGGCACCGGCGCCGGCAACCACCCATGCCGCCAAGGCCGATGCAAAAGCCGACAAGAATGTCGTCAAGGCCGAAGCCAAGGAAGAGAAAGCGGCAGCCAAGGCAGATGCCAAGGTAGAGAAGAAGGCAGCCGAGGCCAATTCGGACGTCGCCGTCGCCAAGGCCGACGCCGCCAAGACCAAGGCAAAAGCACACAAGAAGGCCGCAAAGGCCAAAGCGGACGCAGCTGCCGACAAGGCTGCAGCTCACGCAGACCAGAAAGCCGACACGGCAGCGCACTAAGCCAAGCGGCTCAAGCCCCATCACTTCGAAAGGCAGGATGCACCGCGTCCTGCCTTTTTTTCGTCTGCGCACTACAATGGCGCTTCCCCTGACTGAGATTCCGCCATGCACAAGATCGTCTTTCTCGACCGCGACAGCCTGATCGCCGATGTCCGTCCACCCGCCTTCGAACACGCCTGGCAGGACTATCCGGCCACGGCCCGGCAGGAAGTCGTCGAACGCCTGCGCGGGGCGACGGTCGCGATCACCAACAAGGTGCCGATCCGCGCGGATGCGATCGCCCGGCTGCCGGACCTGAAACTGGTGGCCGTGGCTGCGACCGGGACCGACAACGTCGACCTCGCCGCCTGCCGCGAGCGCGGCATCGCGGTCTGCAATATCCGGAATTACTCGGTGGTGTCGGTGCCGGAACACTGCTTCGCCCTGATGCTGGCCGTGCGGCGCAACCTGCTGGCCTATGCCGCGGACGTCGCCGCCGGACGCTGGGAAAGCTCGACGCGCTTCTGCCTGCTCGACCACCCGATCGGCGACCTCGCCGGCAGCCGTCTCGGCATCGTCGGCTATGGCGCGCTGGGGCGCCGCGTGGCGCAGATCGGCCGCGCCTTCGGCATGCAGATCGCCGTGGCGTCGCGCTCGCCCGTCGGCGACGGCGACGTGGTACAGCTGCCGCTGTCCGAGCTGCTGTCCACCAGCGACGTGATCAGCCTGCACCTGCCGCTGACCGAGCAGACCCGCCACATGATCGGCGCGGCCGAGCTGGCGTCGATGAAGAAGAACGCCATCCTGATCAACACCGCGCGCGGCGGCCTGGTGGACGAAGCCGCGCTGGCCGAGGCGCTCAGGAACGGCGTCATCGGCGGCGCCGGCTTCGACGTCCTGAGCAAGGAACCGCCTGCGCCGGACAACCCGCTCCTCGCACTGAACCTGCCGAACTTCGTGCTGACCCCGCACGTGGCCTGGGCCAGCGGCGGCGCCATGCAGACGCTCGCCGACATGCTGGTCGATAACATCGACGCCTGGGCGGCCGGCACACCCACGAACCTCGTATGAGCGCACCATGAACACCTGCGCCGCCATCACACCGTCGACCATCGTCCAGCTGGTCGATACTTTCTATGCCCGGGTCCGGGAAGACGCCGTGCTGGGTCCCGTCTTCGAAGAGAAGCTGGCCGGCCACTGGCACGAACACATGCCGCGCATGGTTGGCTTCTGGACCAAGGTCCTGCTCGATACCGGCGAATTCCAGGGCAATGTCTTCGGCAAGCACATGGCCCTCAGCGGCATCGGGCGCGAACACTTCGTCCGCTGGCTCACCCTGTTCAGGATGACCGCGATCGAAGTGTTCGGCACCGAGGATTCCGCCGAGGCGGTCGTCGTCGCCAACCGCATCGCCAGCAGCCTGCAGCTGGGCTTCTTCGGCGAGATCCAGGTCCAGGTTTAAGCTTCGGGAGGTTCCAGCACCAGGATGGCGCGGAAGTCGTTCACATTGGTGAGCGTGGGGCCGGTGACGATGGCATCGCCGAGCGCCTGGAAGAAGCCGTGGCCGTCGTTGCGCTCCAGGCTCTGCATGGGACGGATCTCGCGGTCGAAGGCGCGCTTCAGGGTCTCTGGCGAGAAGCAGGCGCCGGCGATCTCCTCCTGGCCGTCGACGCCGTCGGTATCGCCGGCCAGGCCGTACACGCCGGGCTCGCCGCGCAGGGCGATCGCCGCCGAGAGCAGGAATTCGACATTGCGCCCGCCGCGCCCATCTCCCCGCACCGTCACCGTGGTCTCGCCGCCGGACAGCAGGATGCAGGGTGGCCTGAAGGGCTGGGCGCGCCGCGCCACCTGCAGCGCCATGCCGGCCATGACCTTGCCGACGTCGCGGGCTTCGCCTTCCAGGCTGTCGCCGAGGATGTGCACCGCAATGCCGGCCTGCTCGGCCACGCGGGCCGCGGCTTCCAGCGCCATCTGCGGGGTGGCGATGAAGCGGACCTCGTTGCCGGCCAGGCGAACATCGCCCGGCTTGACCGACTCCCCTGCCCCGCTCTCCAGCACCTCGCGCACCCTGCCCGGCAGCGCGATGCCGTAGCGGCGCACGATGTCGAGGGCATCCGCGCAGGTGCTCGGATCGGCGACCGTCGGACCGGAGGCGATGTCGCAGGCTTCGTCGCCCGGCACGTCCGAGATCAGCAGGGTCACGACCTTGGCCGGATGGCAGGCGGCGGCCAGCCTGCCGCCCTTGATGGCGGAGAGGTGGCGCCGCACGCAATTCATCTCGCCGATGCTGGCGCCGGAGGCCAGCAGCGCGCGGTTCACGAGCTGCTTGTCTTCGAGCGTGATGCCCGGCAGCGGCAACGGCAGCAGGGACGAGCCGCCGCCGGAGACCAGGCACAGCACCGTGTCGTCCGCATGCAGGCCGCTCACCAGCTCCAGCATGCGTCGCGCCGCTTTCTCTCCGGCGGCGTCGGGCACCGGATGCGCCGCCTCGACGATCTCGATGCGTTCGCAGGGCACCGCATAGCCGTAGCGCGTGACGACCAGGCCTTCCAGCTTGCCCGGCCAGGCGCGTTCGACCGCCCGCGCCATCGCCGCCGAGGCCTTGCCCGCCCCGATCACCACCAGCCGGCCGCGCGGCGCGGCGGGCAGATGGGGCGCGACGCATTTGTCCGGCTGGGCCGCGGCGATGGCGGCGTCGAACATCGCCTTCAGTAGTGCTTTCGCGTCCATGGTCTCAGGCCGATACCTTCTGCGGTTTCACCAGGCCGACCGCGACCTCCTCGCGGTCCTCGTGACCGTGCGGGGCGACCAGGCCTTCCTGTTCCGGCGCCGGTTCCTCGCCGTCCAGGATGCGGTTCATGCGGGCGCGGTCGACCGCGCCGACCCAGCGTGCGACCACCAGGGTGCCGACGCCGTTGCCGATCGTGTTGGTGATGGCGCGCGCCTCGGACATGAAGCGGTCCACGCCAAGCAGCAGCACCATGCCGGACACCGGGATCTTGCCCATCGAGGCCAGGGTCGCGGCCAGGGTGATGAAGCCGGAACCGGTAACACCCGCCGAGCCCTTCGAGGTGATCATCAGGACGCCCAGCACGACCAGTTGGTCCATCAGCGACAGCGGCGTGTTGGTGGCCTGGGCGATGAAGATCGCGGCCATGGTGTAGTAGATGCACTGGCCGTCGGGATTGAAGGTGACGCCGGACGGCACCACCAGGCCCACCACCGGCTTCGACACGCCCAGGTATTCCAGCTTTTTCATCAGCTGCGGGACCACGGACTCGGACGAGCTGGTACCGAGCACGGTGAAGATCTCTTCGCGGATGAAGCGCAGGAATTTCCAGATGCTGAAGCCGCAGATGCGGGCGACCACGCCCAGCACCACGAACACGAAGGCGGCGCAGGTCAGGTACATGGAACCCATCAGCTGGCCGAGCGACAGCAGCGAGGCCAGGCCGTATTTGCCGACCGTGAAGGCGATGGCGCCGAAGGCGGCGATCGGCGCGATCCGCATGACCATGCCGAGCACCATGAACATGCCGGTATTGAAGGCTTCCAGGATGTCGACCACCGGCTTGGCGTGGCGGCCCATGCGCGACAGCGCAATGCCGAACATGGTGCCGAACACCAGGATCTGCAGGATGTCGTTCCTGGCGAGGGCATCGATGGCGCTGGTCGGCACCATGTTCAGCACGAAGTCCACGAAGCCGGTCGATTTCGCGGCCGCCGCCGTGTAGTTGCTGATGGCCTTGGTGTCGAGGTGGGCCGGGTCGACGTTCATGCCGGCGCCGGGCTGGACCACGTTCACGACGATCAGGCCGAGCAGCAGCGCGAAGGTGGACATGAGTTCGAAATAGATCAGGGCGCGTGCACCCACGCGCCCCAGTTCCTTCAGGCTCTCCATCTTGGCGATGCCGAGCACCACCATCGCGAAGATGACCGGTGCGAACACCATCTTGATCAGCCGGATGAAGAGGTCGCCCAGCGGTTTCAGGTCGGTGCCGAGCTTGGGATACAGGTAGCCGAGCAGGCCGCCTGCGATGACGCCGATCAGGACCTGGACGTATAGCCGTCCGAAGAAAGTCTTCATGATGTCTCCTTTATGTGGTCTGCTTTCGGTCCCCCTGCTCTTTGCGGCTTTGGGGACGCCAGGGGAAACCGTCTCAGGCCGCGGCACGCTCCTGGCTGCCGTCGAGGATGTCGCACACGGCCCTGGTGACGTCCGCCGTGGTGGCCGTGCCGCCCAGGTCGCGGGTGTGCAGCGAGGGGGTTGCGGTGACGGTCTCGATCGCCTGCATCAGCCGCTGCGCGGCCTCGTTCTCGCCCAGGTGCTCGAGCAGCATCACGGCCGACCAGAAGGTGCCGATCGGATTGGCCAGGCCTTTGCCCATGATGTCGAAGGCCGAACCGTGGATCGGCTCGAACATCGACGGGTAGCGGCGCTCCGGATCGATGTTGCCGGTCGGCGCGATGCCCAGGCTGCCGGCCAGGGCCGCAGCCAGGTCGGAGAGGATGTCGGCATGCAGGTTGGTGGCGACGATGGTGTCCAGGGTCGCCGGGCGGTTCACCATGCGCGCGGTGGCGGCATCGACCAGTTCCTTGTCCCACTTCACGTCCGGGAAGTCCTTGGCCACCTCCAGGGCGACTTCGTCCCACATCACCATCGCATGGCGCTGGGCATTGCTCTTGGTGATGACGGTCAGCTGCTTGCGCGGCCGGGACTGCGCGAGCTTGAAAGCGAAGCGCAGGATGCGCTCGACGCCGACGCGGGTCATCATGCTGACGTCGGTGGCGGCTTCGATCGGGTGGCCCTGGTGCACGCGGCCGCCGACGCCCGAGTACTCGCCTTCCGAGTTCTCGCGCACGATGACCCAGTTCAGGTCCTGCGGCGCGCAGCGCTTCAGCGGACCGTCGATGCCGGGCAGGATGCGGGTCGGGCGCACGTTGGCGTACTGGTCGAAGCCCTGGCAGATCTTCAGGCGCAGGCCCCACAGGGTGATGTGGTCGGCGATGTCCGGGTCGCCGGCCGAGCCGAACAGGATGGCATCCTTGTTGCGCAAGGCGTCGAGGCCGTCGGCCGGCATCATCACGCCGTGCTTGCGGTAGTAGTCGCCGCCCCAGTCGAAATCTTCGAAGGCGAATTTGAACTTGCTGCTGCCGGCGGCCAGCGCCTCCAGCACCTGGCGGCCCGCGGGCACCACTTCCTTGCCGATGCCGTCGCCGGGGATGGTAGCGATCTGGTAGGTTTTCATGTTCCTGTCTCCTGGTGGGTCTGTGTCGATGAACGTAGAGCCACTCTATGGCCTGGACGGGAGCAAATATCTTGGCTAGACTTAATCCGTCTTTAACATCAGGTTAAGAATCGAATGAGCAGCGGCATCCACCCGGCCGAACTCGGCTTCTTCGTCTCGCTGGGCACCTGCGGCAGCCTGAGCGGCGCGGCGCGCGAACTCGGCATCAGCACGGCCGCCGTCAGCAAGCGCCTGTCGCAGATGGAAGCGCGGGTCGGCGTGCCGCTGGTGAACCGCACCACGCGGCGCATGAGCCTGACGCCGGACGGCGAAGTCCTGTTCGAGCACGCCCGCCGCATCCTCGGCGAGATCGCCGACCTCGACCAGCTGCTGGGCAGCTCGAAAGACCAGCCCAAGGGCCTGCTGCGGGTGAATGCCACCCTGGGCTTCGGCCGCCTGCACATCGCGCCGGCGATCTCGCAGTACGTGCTGAAGTATCCGGAGGTCGACGTGCAGCTGCAGCTGTCCGTGAACCCGCCGCCGCTGACCGAGGACCAGTTCGACGTCTGCATCCGCTTCGGCGAGCCGGGCGACACGCGCGTGATCGCGAAGAAGCTGGCGTCGAACCGGCGCCTGCTGTGCGCCTCGCCCAGATACCTGGCGGCGCGCGGCGAGCCGCTGACGCCATCGGACCTGGTGCGCCACAACTGCATCTGCATCCGCCAGGGCGACGAGGCCTACGGCACCTGGCGCCTGTTCAGGGACCGCGACACCAAGGGCCCCGGCGAGGCGGTCAAGGTGCGCGGCAACCTGACCACCAACGACGGCGAGATCGCGGTCAATTGGGCGCTCGACGGCCACGGCATCCTGCTGCGCGCGGAATGGGACATCGAGCGCTACCTGGAAAGCGGCCGCCTGGTGCGGGTACTGCCGCAGTACCGGACGCCCGATGCCGACATCTATGCGATCTATCCGCAGCACCAGCATCAGTCGGCGCGGATCCGTACCCTGGTCGCCTTCCTGTCGCAGGCCTTCGAGCGCTTCGCCCAGCACCGTGCCTACCGCGCGGCGGACGCAGAGGCGTAGGCATAGGCATAGGCATAGGCATAGGCATAGGCATAGGCAAGCGCGATGCTGCTGAATTCGATCCGGGACCTGATGCGCGCTCCGCCGGGCATGGCCTTCGACTTCAGCCAGCCGCGCGGCGCGCCGGCCCTGACGCCGGCGGACGGCGTCTCCTGGCGGGTATTCGCCAATCCGGTGTCGCTGTTCGTCGGCGGCGTGACGGCGGTGCTGCTCGAACTGGCCGAACCTTCGGTGCGCTCGGGCGTCTGGGACCACAGCGGCTTCCGGCGCGATCCGCTCACGCGCCTGCGGCGCACCGGCTTTGCGGCCATGATGACGGTCTACGGCCCGCGCCCGGCGGCGGAAAAGATGATCGCCCACGTGGTGCGCATGCACGATCGTGTGCAGGGAACGACGCCCGCCGGCGTGGCGTACCGCGCCAACGATCCGCGGCTGCTGGACTGGGTGCATGCGACGGCCAGCTTCGGGTTCGCCGAGGCGTATCACCGCTACGTCCGGGCTTTATCGGCGGCCGAGAAGGACGCGGTATATGCCGAAGGCCTGGCGTCCGCCGGCTTGTATGGCGCGACCGGGGCACCGGCGTCCTGGTCGGCGTGGGAGGCCATGCTGGCGCGGACCGCGCCCGGGCTGGAAGGCTCGGATGTCCTTGCCGAGTTCCTGGGCATCATGATGGAAGCGGCCATTCTTCCCGCACCGTTGCGCTGGCTCCAGCGCCTGCTGGTGCGCGCCGCGGTGGAGATCACGCCGGCGCCGGTGCGGTCGCTGCCGCAGCTGCGCGGACATCGGCTGCGGTTCGGGGAGGCGGCGCTGGTGCGGTCGCTGGCGCGCGGTTCCGGGTTGCTGCCGCTGGGGGATACGCCGCCGGTGCAGGCTGCGCAGCGGATGGCGGGCGGCCGCGCAGTGCGCCCTCAAGGTCGAGCTACTTGATGTCGGGAATTTGTATTGACGCCACTCGACCTGGCGATTTCCCGAGTTTTTTAACAAACAGTCGTTGCAAGGCTGTGACCGCCAAGCGTAGCATCCTCCAACCGGGCACAACACTGTGCCCGGGTCCTGAATGGAGGAGCAGCCATGACCAGAAGAAGAGAATTCCTTCGGATCGCTTCCAGGGCGGGCGTCTCGGCATGCGCGGCGGCCGTGCTTCCGCGCTTCGCCATGGCCCAAGGCGGCAGCAAGACGAGCGTGCACTACATCGATCCAGGCGCCACCGCTCCCGGTCCCGGCGACGGCACGCTTGCCAATCCCTACCGGTCATGGACTAGCGTGTCCTGGACGCCCGGCCATACCTACCTGCAGAAACGGGGCACGACCTATTCGGGGGTCTTCCGGGTAGGCGCGAGCGGCACGGCGGCCCAGCGCATCACGATCGGTGCCTATTACAAATCGAATGGCGACGATGATCCTACCCAGCCAAAACCGGTCATCATCCTGCCGGGCGCGCCCACCACCCCGGCCGCCGGCGCCTCGATCGCGGCGCTCAACCAGGAGCGCGATTTCATCACCTACCGCAATCTGGACATCCGCAACACCGCCCTGCCGGAAGCCGCCGGCGTAGCGATCATCTGGCTGGGCAATAACTGCGTTTTCGAAAACAATAACGTGACGTCGAATTGCGGCGGCGTGTATGTCTACACAAAAAACCATGTGACCGTGTCCGGCTGCCTGCTCGACGTCATCAGCAATGGTCCGAGCTATGGCAACCAGGGGATCCTGGTCGCTGCGAACACGACGATCGACGACCTCCGCTTGCTGAACAACACCGTCCGCCATCGCGGCGGCGGCACGTCGGGATCGCATGGCATCCGCTGCGAGACCTACAACAGCAGCGCTTTCCTCACCCATCTCGTGATCAGCGGGAACCGCGTTTCGCCGCCTCCCGGCATCGCTTACTGCATGAACGGCAGTGCGATGGGCGTCTTTCTCATCCAGGGGTCCGCTGCCAGGCTGGACAACAATACCGTGACCGGCATGCTGGTCGGAATCTTCATCAACGGTGGAGATGGCAGCTATGTGGGCAACAACAACTGCAGCAACAATATGAATTTCGGCATCCATATCAGCGGCTTTGCCAAGTCCTACATCATCGAGCGCAACACCTGCAATTCGAATGGCGGGACCCTGAGCACGACCTATTACGGCCGGGGCATCGAGCTGTCGTCGGCGAAAGGGCAAGATGCCGTATCGGGACATACGATCCGCTACAACACCTGCAGGTTCAACTATAACTATGGCGGTCCGCTGGACAACGGTTCGGAAGGCGTCGGCATCGGCATCGACGACGGCACCAACCAGTGCTCGGTCTACGGCAACATTGTTTCGAACAATGAAGGGAACGGTATCCAGGTGTACGGCGGCGGCGACAGGGCCAAGTGGACCGACACGGGCGGCCACACGATCAATGCCAACAAGATGGATTCGAATTGCAGCTTTTCCGTCATGAACCGGCGCAGCGGCGGCAAGACGCCCAGCCAGTTCCAGGCGCATATCGCACTGGCCTACGTGTACGGCAAGCCCACCGTCGTTTCCAACAACACGTTTTCAGGAAAGACCCCGATGGGGATCTATACCGACGGCACGGACGCAAACATCAGCACCGTCGGCAATATCTGACCGCCCTTATCGGATTCTGCAGTGCCCGGTGCTGGCGATGCCCGGGGATGGTCGAATCCGCGCAGGCGTCAATGCACCGCAATAGCGGAAATCTCGACGGCGGCATCCTTGGGAAGCCGTTGCACCTGCACGGTGGCACGGGCCGGCGGTTTATCCTTGAAATACGTGCCATACACGGTGTTCAGCCGCGTAAAGTCGTTCAGGTCCTTGACGTACACGGTCGTGGAAACGACGTTTTCCATCGACATATTACTGGCTGCAAGTACCGCCTTGAGATTGTCGAGCGCTTGCCTCGTTTGATCTTCGATCGACCCCTGGTTCAATTGACCGGTCTTGGGATCGATGGGAATCTGGCCGGCCAGGAAGACCATATTGCCGGCCCGGATGGCCTGGGAATAAGGGCCGATTGCCGCGGGGGCGTCTTTTGTGGCGATGACGTCCGCGGCCGATGCGTGCAGGACCGGGTAGCAGGCGAGAGCAAGAACGATTGCGCAGCCGAAGCGGATATTCGTTTTCATGGTTTTCCTTTTTCTTCGAAGAAAAGATATCGGACTCGTTGGGGCGAAAGAGCGCGTTGCTCAGCTCGGTCCCACGGTAAACCAATATAGATCACCAATCAGGCGTGTCAATACAAAGGCGCGACGGACGCCCCGACCGCAGCGCGCAGGTTCAGAGAATTTCCCGAATCGAAGCGCAAACCCTCTCGACATCCGCCACACCCATGCCGCAATGCAGCGGCAAGGTCAGCGTCTGGTCACCGATCCGCTCGGCATTCGGGAACTGCCCGCGCCGGTAACCGAGGCTCCGGCCCAGGCTGGTCAAATGCGAAGGTTCGTACGACAGCCCGGTCGCGATACCCCGCTCGCGCAAGGCCGCCCGGAAGGCCTGGCGCGTCGTCCCCAGCCGGTCGTAGGGCAGCAGCACGCAGAACATGTTCCAGCTCTGCTCCGCGACGCCGCGCGGCGGCAGCACCGCCTCCTCGATTGTCGGGAACACCTCGAAATAATGGTCCGCCAGTGCCTGCCGCTGCGCCAGGAAGCCCGGCAGCTGCGCGAGCTGGGCCAGGCCGATGGCTGCCGACACGTCGGACATGTTGTACTTGCCGCTGGCGACCGCGACGTCGCGCGTGTCGTCCGCCAGGCGCTCGATGCCGTGGAAGCGCAGCACCTCGACCTTGCGCGCCGTCGCCTCGTCCGGGACCACGATGGCGCCGCCCTCGATGGTCGTCATGTTCTTGTTGGGATGGAAGGAGAAGGTCGCGATGTCGCCGAAGCTGCCGACCGGACGGCCCTTCCATGCCGATCCCTGCACCAGCGCGGCGTCCTCGATCACGCGCAGGCCGTGGCGGCGGGCCAGCGCATGGAGCGCGTCCATGTCGCCCAGCGCACCCGGAAAATGGGTCGGCACGATGGCCCTGGTGCGCGGCGTGATCGCGGCTTCTACCTGTTCAAGGTCGATCGCGCGCGTGACCAGGTCGCAGTCGACGAACACCGGCCGCGCGCCCACCTTGACGATCATGTTCATCGTGGAGAAGAAGCTCTGGGTCGAGGTGATGACTTCGTCGCCGGGGCCGATGCCGCAGGCCAGCAAGGCGAGTTCCATCGCGCCGGTCGCCGAGGTCAGGGTCCGCGTCGGACGCCCGCCGAAGGTCTGCGACAAGGCGCGCTCGAACTCCAGCACGCGCGGGCCGCTGGCAATCCAGCCGCTGCGCATGGTTTCCGCCATCGCGGCGATCGTGTCTTCGGAAATGCTCGGTTGCGAAAAATTCAGGTGTGCCACGAAGTCCTCATTGAAGTGATGATGCTGCGCGCAGCGGCAGGTCGAGGATGAATGCCGTGCCCATGGCAGGCGTGCTCTCGACGCGGATGGTCCCGCCCAGCAGCGTGGTAACGATGGTGTACGCGATGCTCAGGCCCAGCCCGGTGCCGCCCTGCCCCATGCGCGTGGTGTAGAAGGGATCGAAGACGCGCGACAGGTGCTCGGCCGCGATGCCGCGCCCGTCGTCGCGGAATTCGATCCGCACCCGCTCCGCGCCCGACATGGCCGCCGCCAGCACCATGGTGCCGCCCGGCCCCTCGAAGGCATGCAGCAGCGCGTTGTTGACGAAGTTGATCAGCACCTGTCCGAGCGGTCCCGGATAGCTGTCCATCACGATGCCCGGCGCCACCTCGATCTCGAGCGCGTGCCCGCCGCGCCGTACCTGGTTCATGATGGTGGCGGCGATCTCGTGGCAGGCCTGGGCCAGGTCAAAGCAGCGGCGCTGGGTGCTGGCCTGGTCGACCGAGACCTGCTTGAAACTGTTCACCAGTTCGGCCGCCGAATGCAGGCTGCGCTGGATCAGGGCGCTGGCTTCGCTGGCCGCGCCGATCCATCCTTCGAGCTCCGACTTCTTCAGCGTGGACTGGGCGAAGCGCGTTGCCAGCTGTTCCGTCTTTTCCTGCAGGGTGCTGGCCATCAGCAGGCTGTTGCCGATCGGCGTATTCAGTTCGTGGGCGACGCCGGCCACCAGCGAGCCGAGCGAGGCCAGTTTCTCGTGGGCCGCGAGCTGGGCCTGGGTGTCCTTCAGCTGGCGGTAGGCATCGGCGTTGTCCAGCGCCACGCCGACGTAGGCGGCCAGGGTGCTGAGCATGTCGAGCTGGATGTGCTGGTAGGCGTGCGGCGTGTGGCTCTGCACGCAGATCACGCCCAGCGAACGGGTGCCGACCATCACCGGCACCAGGATCAGCGAGGCCGGCGGCCGCGTATCCACCGCATCGCGCAGCTCGCCGACCCAGCTTGCCGCTTCGTGTTCGAAGTCGTCGATCAGGATTTCCTCGGCGCGCTCGGCGCTGCGCTGCGCCATCGCCAGCACGCGCGCGCCGCAATGCTCGGCGCCGGCGACGCGCTTGCCGTCTTCGATCACGAACGGACAGTCGAGCCGGTCCTCGCGCAGCACGCCGATCGCGAACACGTGAACGTCCATCAGCTGGCGCACCTGGCCGTAGACATTCTTCATGATCGCCTCGCCGTCCAGGTTGGCGGTGAGTTCGCGGCCGATGTCGGACAGCAGCGCGATGTTGCGGCGCGCCTGCAGCGCCGCTTCCTTCTGCTGTTCGGCGGCCTCCTTCTGCAGCACCAGTTCGGCGGTGCGCGCGCCGACGGTGCGCTCCAGGGTTTCCTTCTGCTGCACCAGCGCGCGGATGCGCAGGCGGTAGATGGTGAAGCCGCCGCCCAGCAGGAACACGCCGACCAGCAGCCGGAACCACCAGGTCATCCAGAACGGCCGCTCGATCGTGATCGCCATGCGCGCCGGGACGTCGCTCCACAGGCCGTCCTTGTTGGCAGCCCGGACTTCGAACACGTAGTCGCCCGGATCGAGGTTCGTGTAGGTGGCGAAGCGCTTGCTGGCGTCGGTCTCGGTCCAGTCGCGGTCGAAGCCCAGCAGGCGGTAGGCAAAGCGGTTGCCCTGCGGGTCGGCGTAGTGCAGCGCCGCGAATTCCAGCGTGAAGCCGGAATCGCGGTAAGGCAGGTCGATGCGCGGTTCCGCCACGCCATGCGGCAGCAGCGAACGGCCCTGCACCAGGAACTCGGTGACGACCGCCTCGGCCGGATACGGGTTGTCGCGCACCGCGTCCGGCATGAAGGAGGTCATGCCGTTGACGCCGCCGAAGTGCAGCTCGCCGTCGGCGTCGCGCGCGGCCGCGCCGACGAAATAGGTGCCGTCCAGCAGGCCGTCCTTGGCGCTGTAGTTCATGAATTCGCCGGTGGTCGGGTCGAGCCGGGTCAGGCCCACCGTGGTGCTGATCCACAGCTCGCCGTGATTGCCCTCGAGGATGGCGCCGATCGGCACCGGCCCGCGCGACTTCGTCACCGGGAAATAGCGGAACACGGCGGCCCCGCCGGCATCGCGCTCCATGCGGTGCAGGCCGGCCGCGGTGCCGATCCACATCTCGCCGATCTTCGACTGGTAAATGTAATAGACGCGGTTGTGGCGCAGGGTGGTCGGATCCCGGTCGTCGTGGCGGTAATGGCGGAAGGTGCCGCTGGCGCGGTCGAAGCGGTCCAGGCCGTTCTCGGTGCCGTACCAGATGGTGCCGTCGCGGTCTTCGAACAGGGCGAAGCCGTAGTTATCGCCGAGGCTGCGCGGATCCTGGAGATCGTGGCGCCAGGCGCTGAGGATGTGGCCTTCCGGGTCGAGCAGGAACAGGCCGCCGCGGGTGGCCACCCACAGGTTGCCGGCATGGTCGAGGGTCAGGTCCTGCACGTAGTTGCCGGCCGAGTCCTTGCCCAGCGGGACGGTGGTGAAGCGGCCGCTGGCGGCCTCGCGCCAGGACAGCCCGGTCGGCGAGCCCACCCACAGGCGGCCGCGCCCAGGCAGCACGGCGGTGACGACGTCGTCCGGCAGGCTGTCGCGGCGCTTCGGGTCGTGGCGGATGCGCTCGAAGCGCCCGCTGATCGGTTCGAGGTGGATCAGGCCGGAGCCGGTCGTGCCCAGCCACAGCTTGCCGTCTGCGCCGGCGGCGATCGCCCGCACCTTGCGGCTGAGGGTCTCCGGGCGCTCTTCCGCCGGGTCCGGCAGGAGCACGAAGCTGCCGAAGCCGCCGCTGGCCAGGTCGGCGCGGTTGACCCCGCCGAACAGGGTGCCGGCCCACAGGGTGCCGGTGCGGTCGACGCGCACCGCGCTGACCTGGTTGTCCGACAGGCTGTGGCGGTCGAGCGGCACGTTGGTATAGCCGATGAAGCGCTGGGTGACCGGGTCCAGCCATTTCAGGCCGTCGAGGTCGGTGCCGACCCAGAGGTTGTTGCCGGCATCGTGGTAGAGGGCCAGGATGCCGGCGTCGCTCATCCCCTGTTCATGTCCGACGTGGCGCCGCTCCGGCGGGCCGTCGCCGGTGCGCCAGGCGTCCAGGCCGGCCGCGGTGCCGATCCACAGGGTGCCGTTCTGCCCCATCGACAGCGACAGCACCGTGTTGTGCTTGGCGCCGCCGCGCGAATCGATGTCGTAGTGCGCGAAGCTGGTGGCGCCGGCCGGCAGGTGGTCGATGCCGGCGCCGGTGCCCACCCACACGCCGCCACGGCCGTCCGGCGCCAGCGCGCTGACGCGGTCGTCGCGCAGGCTGGCGGGGTCGCCGGGATCGTGGCGGAAAGCGCGGAAGCGTCCGCTGGTGGAATCGAGGTGGACCAGCCCTTCCCCGGTGCCGACCCACAGGCCGCCGTGGCCGGCACCGATGATGGCGGTGACGGCGCGATTGCGCACCACCCGCTCGCTGACGGACGAGAAGGGATAGCGGACGAATTTCTGGCCGGCTTCGTCAAAGCGGACCAGCCCGCCGCGCGTGCCGAACCACAGCCGGCCTTCGTCATCCTCGTAGGATGCCTGGGTAAAGTTGTCGGGCAGGCTGGAAAGGTCGCCGGGGTCACTGCGGAAGCTGCGGATGCGGTAGCCGTCGTAGCGATCGAGTCCGGCCTGGGTGCCGAACCACATGAAACCGGCGCGGTCCTGCAGGATCGTCTTCACCGATTCCTGCGACAGGCCCTGCTCCAGGCCGACGCGTTCGAAGCGCAGGCTGCGCGGTGCGCCGGCCTGGGCGGGCAGACTGGCGGCGCAGGCGAGGACGCAGGCCGCGACGGCGAGGAGGAAGCGGAACATAAAAAGGTTTCCCGGAAACAGGCTTTAATCTACCAGAAGCGCTTCTTATGTTGAGAAAAATTAAGACTTCCCCCTGCGGGATGTCGCTGCTATAATAGCGACTTGGGCGGCTGTAGCTCAGCTGGATAGAGTACTTGGCTACGAACCAAGGGGTCGTGGGTTCGATTCCTGCCAGCCGCACCACTTATACATGAGGAATGGCTCAGAAAGTTCTGCTTTCTGGGCCATTTTTCTTGGCGCTGTTCGCGCTAAGTGTTGAACCTGCCGAGCGCCGCTCTCAAAAAGGCGTCGGGGCTGGCAATGCGCCGTCCATCCAGCGCCCAGCGCCAGCCGAAGTAATGGCCCAGGTAACGGCTCGCGACGCCGCGAAATGGCACCAGCCAGGCGCGCATCCGGCTGTGATACGCGTTCACATTCTGGATGTGCAGCGCACCGCGCCTTCGTTCGCCGGCGCTCGCGTTGATGGCCTCATGTGAGATCCCGAGCTCCCGCGCGAATGCCGGATAGGCCGCATGGCTATCGGTCACCAGCAGCACGTCGCGCTCCAGCCTTGGCCCCAGGTGTTCCACTAGCTGCCGCTTGCTCACGCTGCCCTTGCCGGTCACGGCGTCGATGGTCTGGCCGCTGCGATCGCGTGCGACAAGGATGCACACCTGCTCGTTTGAGATCCCACGCTTTGTCGCCTTGCCGCCGCGCTTTCGTGGCGGACGGTCGAGGCTTCTGGAACCTTTGTGCGATTCGAGCACATACATCTCGTCGGCCTCGGCGATACCGCTCAAGCGCTGCGGCCGGTCATCCTTGCTCAAGGCCAGGAAGCGGTGACGCCATCGAAAACTGGTCGCGCTGGCCACGCCGATCTCGCGCGCCGCGCGGCGCACGCTGCGGGAGTCGAGCATGCCGCCGAGGTAGTCGAGCCAATGCGCCTTGTAGCGCAGCCGGGCCAGCGGCGTGCCGCTGAGCAGGTTGAAGGTGCGGCGGCAACTGCGGCAGCGGTAACGCTGCAGTCCGTGTGCATGGCCGTGGCGATAGGGTTTGCTGGCCCGGCAGTGCGGGCAACAGAGCGGCGCGGCGGGCTGCTCGACGATCTCGAGAACGCGGTCGAGGCCGGCTGCCGATTGCAGCAGTGCGAGCAGGCGGTCGCGTTGCCGCCGGGTCAGGCTGGAAAGGCGTTGCAGGAACTGTTCGAACTGCCGTGCTTGCATGGTGCCTCCGTCAACGGTTCAGGTCGACATTGGACCGCAGGCTTACGGAAAAGATTCCACACTTGGCGCGAACAGCGCCTTTTTCTTTTACAACCGCCCACTCCAGGCGTCGCCGCTGATTGTTCGCAGTGGACTTGGCCATTCGCCAAGCCGCTGCTATAATGCGTGCCTCGGGCGGCTGTAGCTCAGCTGGATAGAGTACTTGGCTACGAACCAAGGGGTCGTGGGTTCGATTCCTGCCAGCCGCACCACTTATACATGAGGAATGGCTCAGAAAGTTCTGCTTTCTGGGCCATTTTTCTTTTACAACTGCCTACTCCAGGCATCGCCGCTGATTCTTTGCGATGGACTTGGCCATTCCATCACGCGCTGCTATAATGCGCGCCTCGGGCGGCTGTAGCTCAGCTGGATAGAGTACTTGGCTACGAACCAAGGGGTCGTGGGTTCGATTCCTGCCAGCCGCACCAGTTATTCCTGAGGAATGGCTCAGAAAGTTCATCTTTCTGGGCCATTTTTCTTTTGTCCGGCGTTTTCCTGGTACTGGCCCGTAAGGCTGATCAAGGGCCACACCATGCCGAATGGCGATCCAGCGCAGCCCTATGCGCCGGGTCTGCGATTCGATAGCTGCATCGTGCTGCCGCCGGTGAGCGTGCTGGATGCCTTCCACACCTTGCGGATCGGCGATGCGATCGACCTGCGCCGCCCGAATGCGGCCAAAAAACTGTTCGGCCTCCCCTGAGAATGAATACTGCGACATGCCCTTGGCCATTCGCCAAGCCGCTGCTATAATGCGTGCCTCGGGCGGCTGTAGCTCAGCTGGATAGAGTACTTGGCTACGAACCAAGGGGTCGTGGGTTCGATTCCTGCCAGCCGCACCAGTTATTCCTGAGGAATGGCTCAGAAAGTTGATCTTTCTGGGCCATTTTTCTTTTCCGCTAACGGAATGCCCTGCGTTTCCCGTCCATACTGTCAGCCGAATCCGACCTTCCCCCGCCTGGTTTTTTTGCTGTTTCAGCCACTTTGCCAAATGGCAAAACTTCGCTATAATACGTGCATCGGGCGGCTGTAGCTCAGCTGGATAGAGTACTTGGCTACGAACCAAGGGGTCGTGGGTTCGATTCCTGCCAGCCGCACCAACAATTCAAGATGAATGGCTCAGAAAGCGATTTCTGGGCCATTTTTCTTTTGCCCATCTGTATTGTCCTTTTAGATCAGTGACTTAGCTCTGCCATACGGGCAGTCTCATGGGCAATTTCATTTTCGAGCGTTCAATAAATATTCACTAACCGCAACAAACTCGACCGAGGAGTATCGCGCGTCTTCAAGTAGGCCTAGTCCTACAAATACTTGGCAAGCCTGATAAGTTTTTCTGCTCGTCAATGCAAATAGCCCCTCGTCCTCTATGAGAATCGGGTAAAGGGCGAATCCGATAAGAAATTATTGAACATGCGCACGTTTCCGAGAAGAAGCGCACACATTGGTGGTTTTTGGCGCGTTTTATCGACGGTTTGATAGGATGAAGTTCCCCGATTCTTGAAAACCAAGCTGCAGGACGCGGCTGAATCTTTGCGAGGTAAGAAATGAAAAAATCTCTGATCGCTGGTATCGTGTTTGCAACCGCAACGTTCGGTTCCTCGGCCGTCATGGCCCAAACCACCGGTGGCGGCATCACCGCAGCCACCATCGGCACCACCCCACAGGTTCTGGACCTGACCAATGGCAGTGGCTTCTTCGGTGACACGCTCGCCATGAACAACAATGGCGCCATGTTTGCCGACCACTTCACCTTCTCGGTCACCGGCACCACCAGCTCGAACTTCGATGCCATCGTTTCCTCGATCAGCCGCACGGCAGATACCGGCCTGGATATCAGCGGCCTGTCCCTGTACCGCGTCGGCGGCGGCACCGGCACCGGCACCGGCATGGATACCCTGATCTCCAGCGGTACCCAGGTGAACAAGGGCGCCATGGACGTCTGGTCTGTGTCCAGCAACAACCTGTCCGCAGGCGATTACTATCTGCTGGTGAGCGGCAACATGGTGTCAAACACGGCAGCGTCGTTCGGCGGCGCCGTGATGCTGGCACCGGTTCCTGAACCGGAAACCTATGGCATGATGCTCGCCGGCCTGGGCGTCCTGGGCTTCCTGGCTCGCCGCCGCAAGCAGGCTGCGAACCAGGCAGCGTAAGTTCCAGCGTCCGTCTACACGGCATTGAAGCGGAGGCGCGCAAGCGCTTCCGCTTTTTTTACGTGCGCAGCTTCTTGATCAGGCTGCGGTTGCCGAGGATTTCCTCGATCTGCTCGAAGCGCACCGGCTTGACCATGTGGTGGTCGAAGCCCGCCTCGAAGGCCAGCTGGCGGTCCTTTTCCTGGCCCCAGCCGGTCACCGCGATCATCACCGTCATCGCCCCGCAGGACAGGCCGCGGATGCCGCGCGCCAGGTCGTAGCCGGACATCTGCGGCAGGCCGATGTCGAGGAAGGCGTAGTCCGGGCAGAAGCGCTTGGCGGCGGCCAGCGCGTCCGGGCCGTTGTGGGTGATGACCACGCTGTGGCCCATCGCCGTCAGCAGCGCGCCGATGCTGTTGACGAAGTCGACGTTGTCGTCGGCCAGCAGGATGCGGTAGGTCTCGCCGCCGATGAAGTCCGCCGGGGTCGGCTTGGCCGGCAGTTCCGGTTCCACCACGATCGGCAGGCGCACCACGAACTGGCTGCCGTGGCCGAGGCCTGCGCTGCGGGCCTCGATCGTGCCGCCGTGCAGTTCGACCAGCTTGCGCGCCAGCGACAGGCCGACGCCCAGGCCGGCGGTCGAGCGTTCCAGGGTCGAATCGACCTGCACGAACATCTCGAACACGGTATCCAGCATCTCGGGCGCGATGCCGATGCCGGTATCCGCCACCACCAGCGTCAGGGTCCGCTCCTCGACGCTGGCATCCAGGCTCACGCGGCCGCCGCGGTTGGTGTACTTGGCGGCGTTGTTCAGCAGGTTCGACAGGATCTGGGCCAGGCGGGTGGCGTCGCCGTTCAGGAATACCGGGCGGTCGGGCAGGTCGATCTGCAGCTCGTGCCCATGCAGGTCGATATACGGGCGGACCACCTCGAGGGCGTCGTTGACCACCGCCTTCAGCTCGACGCGGCCGGACTTGATCGTGAACTTGCCGGTATTGATGCGCGAGACGTCCAGCAGGTCGTCCACCAGGCGCACCATCTGGCGCAGCTGGCGTTCCATGATGTCGGTGGCGCGCTGGGTGGCCTGGGCGTCGCCGCTGCGCAGGCGCAGGATGTCGAGGCCGGTGCGGATCGGCGCCAGCGGATTGCGCAGTTCGTGCGCGAGGGTGGCCAGGAATTCGTCCTTGCGGCGGTCGGCCACGATCAGGGCCTGTTCCGCGCGTTCGCGCACCTGCATCTCGTGCTCCAGGGTGGCGTTGGCTTCCTGCAGCGCGTACGAGCGGCGCCCGATCTCGGCCAGCATGTCGTTGAAGGCGTCGATCAGCACGCCGATCTCGCCGCTCTCCTTGCCGGGCACGCGCAGGCTGAAGTCGCGCTGCTGCATCACCCGGCGCGCCACATCGGTGACCGATTCCAGCGGCCGGGTGATCGCTTCCTGCAGGCGCGAGGCGACCAGCCAGGCGATCGCCAGCGCGCCCAGCATCACCGCGCCGAGGATGGCGCCATAGCTGAGCAGGCGGTCGAACAGGCCGTAGCGCGCGCGCAGGTAGACGGTGCCGACCATGTCGCCGTTCTCGACGATGTTGCGGAACACCACCAGCTCGCTGCCCTCGATGCGGTAGCCCGAGGCTTGCGGACGTTCGGGCAGCTTGAGCGCGCTGCCGGAGGCCGACGGCGCCACGTAGCCGGCGAAGCGGCTGCCGCCACTGGTATAGATGGCGGCCGCCAGGATCTGCGGGCGCACCCGCAGCACCGCCAGGTTCTGGCGGGCGGTCTCGTCGTCGTTGAAGGCCAGCGCCGGCGCCGTCACGCGCGCCATGATGTCGGCCTGGGTCATCAGGTCGTCGGTCCAGTAGCGCTGGAAGGCGCGCAGGTCGACCAGCAGCATCGCCACCGATGCCGCCACCAGGGCGGCCAGCGTGGTCGATACCGCCATGAGGATGAGTTTGCGGCGTACCGAACCGCTGTCGCGCATGCTCTTCATCGAGCTCATTGCTGGGCTCCTTTCTGCACCCGGTTCGCCACCGTCAGCAGGCGGGAACTGAGTTTGATGCCGTTACGTTCGGCGGCCTCGAGTGCGACATCGAAGCGCACCCGTTCGTCGACGATACGGAAATTGATGGCGCTGCCCAGTTGCAGCCCGCCGTCGCATTCGGTCACGACCAGCAGCGCATTGCCGGCCGCGCGCACCAACTGCCCCACCCTGGCGCTGTCGTAGCCGCCGATGAACAGCAGGTGCACCGGGGTGCCGAGTTCGGACTCGCGCAGCACCCTGACCAGGATCGGGCGATTGCCGACGGTCCGTCCGCCGGCGATGCGTCCCAGTTCGGCCGCCAGCTCGTCGGCGCCGATCACGCCGATCGTGAGCGGGCTGGCGGCGTCGGCGAAGGCGCCGGGAGGAAATTCGGTATAACCGAGGAATTTATACAGGAAGGCGGCCTTGACGCGCCGTTCCAGCACGGGGCTGGAAGCGGCGTTGTCGGCCCGCGCCGGCGGCAGCAGCGCCAGCTGTCCGCACAGGGCGCCCGCGCACAGCAGCGCCCAGCCGGCCAGGCGGCGCAGGCGGTGATTCGTGGATGAGCTCGGTGGACGGTGCATCGGCCGGGTCAGCAGGCGAAGCCAGCGGTGAAGGAAGGCGCGCGCACGGCGGCCGGCCATAAAGACGGCCCTTCGGACAATGCAGGCGACAGCAGGAAGATCTTAATCATCTTGCTATCCTAGAGCATTTTCCCGAGTGCACCAAGCGTGCGCTGGCAGCGGGTGCTCAGGCGATCTCTGCTGTGCTATTGAAACAATCAATAACGGTCATTACAAATCTAAATTGGATTTCTTTTTTGCGATGCAGCATTATTACACCTGTCTCCTCTATTCTCCTCCAAGGATAGATTCAGCCCGCTCCCGTAGCGGGCTTTTTTTTGCCCGTGTGCGGGCCACCCCCTGTTGCCGATTTGGTGTAGCATTCCGTTCTTTGCGTTTCGATAACAGTATTTACACCTTGCCATGATTCAAACTGGACAGCCCGCGCCCTCCTCCAGCTCCTTCGATTGGTCCGCCACCCGGCTGGGCGACGCACGGCAATGGCCCTGGCCCTTGCGCATGGCGGCCGACCTGTTGTTCAACCTGCCGCTGCCGGCGCTGCTGGTGTGGAGCCGCGACATGACCGTGCTGTTCAACGAGGCCTATGGCGCCCTCGCCGGTCCGAGCTATGGCAAGGTCCCGGGCGGCAATGTGCCGCCGGTGATGCCGCCGCCGCTGGCTGTCGCCGCGGCCGAACTCGAGCGCGCCTGGGACGGCGAGGCCGCGGTCGCCGCCGGCCGTTCCTTCGGTTTCGCCGGCTCTTCCGGGGCCGAGACCCACGATCTCCATTTCACACCGCTGCGCGGCGACGATGGCGCCGTGCTGGGCATCCTGTGCGTGGTGGCCCCGGCCGCGGTCGGCACTGCCGCCGCCGAAGGCGCGCCGGCCGGTCCGCTGCGCATCCTGGTGGTCGAGGATAACGTTGATTCCCAATACCTGATTTGCGAGATGCTGCGCGCCTTCGGCCACCATGCGGACGGCGTCGGCCATCCGGACGATGCCCTGGCCCACCTGGCGGCCGACCGTTACGACATCCTGTTTACGGACGTCAGCCTGCCGGGCATGTCGGGTGTGGAACTGGCGCGCAAGGCGATCGTCGATGCGCCGTCCATGCAGGTGATCTTCGCTTCCGGTTACGGCGACACCTTGCTGCGCCACGTCGAGTTCCCTTACCTGTCGCTGCAGAAGCCTTACGAGCTCGACCAGCTCCAGGCCGCCCTCGACAAGGCCGCGGGGCAGAAACAGGCGCGGTCCTGATGCGCGCAACGGTGTGCATCAAACCGCCAGGGCTGGGCTAGAATCCATGGACGGCTTGCCATCGACGCAGGGCGGGACCGTCTGCGCTTCCCGCGCGGCAGCCCCTCGAACGCGCCCACAGCCACGAACGATGATCCTGAACGCTTCCACCGCCAGCACCGACCGCCCGCTACCGCCGATCCGGCGGCATGCAGCACTGGAGGCACGATGAGCGAGGAACTGCGCCAGGCAAGGGAAGCGTTGCGCCGTGCCAACGAGCGCATGGAGAACATGCTCGAGAGCCTGAGCGACGGCTTCTGCGCGGTCGACCACGACTGGCGCATCATCTATATCAATGAGCGCGCGCTGGAGATGCTGGCGCCGCTGCAGCGCACCCGCGCCGGCCTGCTCGGCCGCGACCTCTGGGAGGCCTTCCCCGAACTGCGCGGCAGCCAGCTGGAAAACCTCTATCGCCGGGCGATGGACGGCCGCGAGACGGCAATCCTGGAATTCTTCTATCCGGGCCTGGGACGCTGGTTCGAAGTGCGCGCCCATCCCTCGCCGGACGGCCTGACCCTCTACTTCCAGGACATCGACCGCCGCAAGGCCGACCAGCAGGCCCTCTTGCTGGGCAACAGCCGCCTGCAGGTGGCGCTGGCCGCCGGCCGCCTGGGCGACTGGCGCTGGGACGCTGCCAGCGACCGCCTGTCGCTGGGCGAACGCGCGGCCGCCATCTTCGGCCTGCCGGCCGAGACCCCGCTGGCCTGGGCGGAACTGCGCGCCCGCCTCGATCCGCACGACCGCGAAGGCGTGCGCCGCGCCATGCTGCAGGCCTTCGCCGGCCAGAACGACGTCGAACTGGAATGCCGCCTGCTGGGCGACGGCGGCGACAGCCGGGAAACCCGCTGGGTGGCCCTGGTCGGCCGCGCCGATTACGCCGAGCCGAACCGCCGCGAAGGCGTGCTCGGGATGACCGGCGTGGTCCAGGACATCAGCGCCCGCAAGAGCGCCGAAGACACCCTGCGCCAGAGCGAGGAAGTACTGCGCGCGCTGGCCAACACGATCCCGCAGCTGGCCTGGATGGCCCAGGCCGACGGCGCCATCGTCTGGTTCAACGAACGCTGGTTCGACTACACCGGCACCACGCCCGACCAGGTGGTGGGCTGGGGCTGGCAATCGACCTGCGAACCGAGCGTGCTGCCGGCCGTGATGGAACGCTGGCAGGCGACCGTGCGCAGCGGCGATCCCTTCGAGATGGAATACCCGATCCGCGGCGCGGACGGCAAGTACCGCTGGTTCCTGACCCGCGTCAACCCGGTGCGCGACCGCCACGGCAAGGTCGTGCGCTGGTTCGGCACGAATACCGACGTCGACGAGGTCAAGCGCGCCGAACAGGCCCTGCGCGACGAGTCGCACGTGCTGGAACTGCTGAACAGCACCGGCAGCGCCCTCGCCTCCACCCGCGAACTGCGCTCCCTGCTGCAGGCCGCCACCGACGCCGCCACCGGCATCGCCGGCGCCCGCCACGGCGCCTTCCTGTACCTCGGCCGCGACGACGCGAACGGCAAGATCTTCTCGCTGTACACGGTATCCGGCGCCAGTACGGCGGAATTCGAGCCCTTCGGCGAGTCCGGCCCCAACGCCCTGTTCGGGCCGGGCCTGTCGCCGCGTAACCCGGAAATCCGCGAGGTGATGCGCGCCGACGACGTCTCCCGCGATCCGCGCTTCGAGGGCCGCTCGCCCTTCGGCCTGCCGGCCGGCCATCCGCCGGTGCGCAGCTACCTCGCCGTACCGGTGATCGCGCACTCCGGCGAGGTGCTGGGCACGATGTTCTTCGGCCATCCGGAAACGGGCGTGTTCTCCGAGCGCACCGAGCGCATCGTGCGCGGCATCGCCGCCCAGGCCGCGGTGGCGATCGACAACGCGCGCCTGTACGAAGCGGCCCAGCGCGCCGCCGAGGAGCGCAAGGTACTGCTGGAGAACGAAAGGCTGGCGCGTGCCGAGGCCGAACGCACCAGCCAGATGAAGGACGAATTCCTGGCCACCCTGTCGCACGAGCTGCGCACCCCGCTGTCGGCCATCCTCGGCTGGGCCCAGGTGCTGCGCCGCGGCAGCCGCGACCAGAACGACCTGGCGAAAGGCCTGCAGACCATCGAGCGCAACGCGCGCGCCCAGGCCCAGCTGATCGAAGACCTGCTCGACATGAGCCGCATTACCTCGGGCAAGGTGCTGCTCGACATGCAGGTGGTGCCGCCGATCGGCTTCATCGACGCCGCCATCGAGACCGTGCGTCCGGCCGCGGATGCCAAGAATATCCGCATCGAAAGGCATTACGCGGGCGACCCGGGCATGATCGCCGGCGACCCGGCCCGCCTGCAGCAGGTGGTGTGGAACCTGCTCTCGAACGCGATCAAGTTCACCCCGCGCGACGGCCTGGTCGAGGTGATCCTAGCCCGCAACGAGGCCAGCGTGAGCATCACGGTGCGCGACAACGGCGCCGGCATCAAGCCCGAATTCCTGACCCACGTGTTCGAACGCTTCCGTCAGGCCGACGCCTCCATGACCCGCCGCCACGGCGGCCTCGGCCTGGGCCTGGCGATCGTCAAGCACCTGATCGAGCAGCACGGCGGCACGGTGCGCGCCGAGAGCGCGGGCGAAGGCCAGGGCTCCAGCTTCACGATCGAACTACCGCTGGCCAAGCAGCAGGCGGCCACCAGCCGCTCGGCGCGCGCCGCCATGATCCTGCCGAGCCCGAGCACCCCGGAAATGACGGTGCGCGACCTCGGCGGCGTGGACGCGCTGGTGGTCGACGACGATCGCGATGCGCGCGAGCTGATCAAGCGCATCCTGACCGATTGCGGCGCCACCGTGCACATCGCCGCCAGTGCGCGCGAAGCCTTTGCGCGTTTCGGCGAAGCGGTACCGAACCTGCTGATCAGCGACCTCGGCATGCCCGAAATCGACGGTTTCGAACTGCTCGACTGGGTGCGCCACCTGCCTCGCGAACAGGGCGGCCAGGTGCCGGCCATCGCCCTCACCGCCTTCGCCCGCTCGGAAGACCGGCTGCGCGCGCTGGAAGCAGGATTCTCGGCGCATATTTCGAAGCCGGTCGAGCCGAGCGAACTGATCGCCACCGTGGCCTCGGTGGTCGGCCCGACGGCGCCGCTGGTTCACCGCGTGACGGCCCCTGCCGTGGGGGAAAATCGCCTGCGCTAGTGTGCGGTTGTTGTTCCTACCCACGCACGCGGCGCTGTCCTACAAGAAATTCTCTGGCATTTGCTAGACTAAGGAATGTTGCAGTAGAGGTGGGTTCGGACCATGATTATCCGGCCCCTGGCCTCGATTTGACGAGAGTAAGCATGCCCAGCCGCCAAGACATCCTGAACGCCAAGATTCTGGTCGTAGACGATTCACCCGACAATATCGAACTGATGGAAGAGATATTGCGGGAGGAAGGCTACACCGATGTCAGCTCCACGATGCTGCCTGAGCAGGTATGCCCATTGCATCGCGAACACAACTACGACCTCATCCTGCTCGACCTGCAGATGCCCGGCCTGAACGGCTTCCAGGTCATGAAGGGCTTGAAGGAGATCGAGCAAGGCGGTTATCTGCCGGTATTGGCCCTGACTGCCCAGCCCAGCTTCAAGATCGCGGCCCTCGAAGCGGGCGCCCGCGACTTCATCAGCAAACCCTTCGACCTGCTGGAAGTGCACAAGCGCATCCACAACATGCTCGAAGTCCGCCTGCTCTACAAGGAGCTGGCCCAGTACAGCCGCGCCCAGCAGGAACTGGCGCTGCACGACGCCCTCACCGGCCTGCCCAACCGGCGCCTGCTGGAAGACCGCATCGAAACCGCCCTCCAGCACGCCAACCGCAACCACCACAAGGCGGCGGTCATGTACCTCGACCTGGACGGTTTCAAGGCGATCAACGACACCTACGGCCACGCCTATGGCGACGAGATCCTGAAAATGGTGTCGCAGCGTCTGCTGTCGAACTCGCGCAAGGAAGACACGGTGGCGCGCCTGGGGGGCGATGAATTCATCGTGCTGCTGGGCGACATCCACAGCCTGGCCGATGCCCAGGGCCCGGCGGCCAAGCTGGTCGAAGCCCTGTCCGAGCCTTTCTTCATCAACGACCTGACCCTGCAGCTGTCGACCAGTATCGGCATCAGCATGTATCCGGACGACGCCGAGCACGTCACCGACCTGATCAGCATCGCCGACTACGCCCTCTACGAAGCCAAGCGCGCGGGCAAGAACCGCTTCTGCGCGAACGGCAGCGCAGCCCGCCAGGCGGCCCAGGCAGTCAAGCCGACGGCGCCTGCGCCGGCGCCTGCTTCGCAGGAGCTGGCCCAGCATCGCTGAGCCGCGGCCTGAACACCCCCGTCATTTCCACGCAAATCCAGTACGTCGCCCCCGGCTTCGCGGGAGGGCGATCAAGGGCCAACAAAAGAAAAGGCGCAGCCGTCACCAGCTGCGCCCGCGCGATCCAGCGCTCGAATCAGGCCGCGCCGGCCGTCTTCTCGCCACCCGGCCCCAGTGCAGGCTTGCCGATGGTTTCACGGTTATGCGCCTCGATGGCGGCCGCGCCCTGGTGGTCCGAGCTTGCGTCGACCTTGTCCGGCGCCACTTCGATGCGGGTGATGCTGGATTGGATGGACACCGGGTCGCTGGCCGGGAAAGTCATCTCGACGGCATCGTCGATCAGGGTTTCCTTGGCTTTCTCGCCGGTCGGCTCGGCTTCGGCCGAGGCCATGGTGCGGATCGCACGGGCCCACTTGACGGCCTTCAGTTCGGCCAGTTCGCCGATGGTGTTGATGCCGAACGCATCGCGCAGGGCGTCGGCCTGTTGCGGGGTCATGCCGCGCAGGGCCGTCACCGGCTGATCGACCAGTTCGCGGAAGCATTTGTCGTGATGGGTGTCATTTACGATAATTTGAATATTCATGTCTGTCCTTTCAAGTTGGCGCCTGTCTTCCATTGACACGGTTGAACCAGACACGTTTCCACTATCTCACAGGCGTCTGCGCTGCGTATGTGCGGCAGCGAACCGTGTTGCCGGGGTGCGCACGATTGGTTTTTTGCCTTCTTCTTTGCGTGGTATCATGACCAATTGCAACAAATATTGTGAATTTATTTTGCAATGGGGCATCCTCTGCTATCCTTTGCCAGATTTGTGAATACAACGCATTGACACCAGTCCGACTGCCGTGCCGAACTCCGAAAAGCCGAAAATCCTCGTCGTCAACGACGATGCCGCCAGCCTGTTGGCGCTGACCAGCCTGCTCGAACTATGGGCCGAGGAATGTAACTACGAAGTGCTGTCGGCCCGGTCGGGGCAGGACGCCCTGCGCGAGGTGCTGCGTCACGACTTCGCCGTCATCCTGCTGGACGTGAACATGCCCGGCATGGACGGCTTCGAGACCGCGGAAGCGATCCACCAAAGGCCCCGTTCGGCCGACATCCCGATCATCTTCGTTACCGCCTTCCTGGCCGACGAGATCGACCGCCTGAAGGCTTACCAGCGCGGCGCCGCCGATTTCCTGTTCACGCCGGTGATTCCGCAGGTGCTGCGCGCCAAGGTGCAGGTCTTCGTGGCGCTGGCCACCAAGAACGAGCAACTCAAGCGCCAGGCCGAAAAACTGTCCCAGCGTACCACCGAGCTGACCGCCACCAACAAGCGCCTGGTGCGCGAGATGGAAGAACGGCGCGCCGCCGAACGCAAGAGCAGCGCCAAGGACGAATTCCTGGCGATGCTGGGCCATGAGCTGCGCAATCCGCTATCCGCCATCAGCAGCGCCTCTTCCCTGCTCGGCATGCCGGGCGCCGGCGCCGAGTCGAGCGGGCGGGCGCGCCTGATCATCCAGCGCCAGACCCAGCACCTGTCGCGCATCGTTGACGACCTGCTCGACCTGTCGCGTGCGATGTCCGGCAAGATCCTGCTGTCGAAGAAGCGCATCGACATCGGCCCGCTGGTGTCGGGCTGCCTGGACACCTTCCGCGCCACCGGCCGCACCGCCGGCTACCAGCTGGACGTCCGGCTCGGCGCCGGCTGGGTCGAAGGCGACCCGACGCGGCTCGAGCAGATCGCCACCAACCTGATCGACAATGCGCTGAAATACACGCCCAGCGGCGGCAGCATCGGGATCGCCATCGACGCGGTCGACGACGAGGTGGTGCTGACGGTGAGCGACTCGGGAGTCGGCATTCCGCCCGACCTGCTGCCGCACGTATTCGACGTCTTTGTGCAGGGCTCGATCTCGATCGACCGCTCGCAGGGCGGGCTGGGGATCGGCCTGTCGCTGGTCCGCCGCCTGGTCGAGCTGCACGGTGGCAGCGTGAGCGCCACCAGCATCGGCGCCGGCGCCGGCTCCACCTTCGAGATCCGCCTGCCGCGCAGCGAACCGGAGCAGGCCGAGGACGCGCCCACCGGCACGGTGGCGGCGAGCGACAAGCCGAGGGTGCTGCTGATCGAAGACAATGACGACGGCCGCGAGATGATGGCGACCATGCTGGGTTCCTACGGCTACCCGGTGCTGCAGGCGCGCGACGGCCTGGAAGGCGTGACCCTGGCCGGCGCCGAACTGCCGGATGTGGCCCTGGTGGACATCGGCCTGCCGGGCATCGACGGCTACGAGGTGGCGCGCCGCCTGCGCAAGGATGCCGCCACCCACGGCATCCGCCTGATCGCCCTGACCGGCTACGGCCTGGCCGAGGACCAGCGCCGCGTGCTGGAGGCGGGATTCGATTTGCACATGGTCAAGCCGGTCGATATCGCCACGCTGCTGGCGCGGCTGGCGGAACCGGCGAGCCAGGGCAGCAAGACCGCCCCGGCCAACGCATAAAACTTAGAGGGTCGACAGGATTTCCTGCTTACGCTGCGCCATTTCCTGGCCCAGCGCCATCAGGTCGAGGCCGCTCTTCTTGGCCTGCTTGAACATTTCCTCTTCCTCTTCCTTGACGTGGTGCTCGATTTCTTCGCCCAGCACCTTGACCTTGGCGTCGTACAGGTCTTCGTCAGGATCCATTTCCTTGAGTTGCTTGATCAGGTCCTTGGCGGCCTGGTGTTCGACCACGGCCTCGTCGACCATGTCCTCGGAATCCTTGACCTGCTCGCGCACGGCCGGATAGAAGATTTCTTCCTCGATCTGGGTGTGGGCGATCAGGGCATTGCAGATCTTTTCGGTCAGCTTCTGCTTGCTGGCCTTGGCGCGGTCGCTCAGTTCTTCGTACTGCTTGAACATGTCGGACACTTCACGGTGGTCGGCGACCAGCAGGGCGATGGCGTCCTGGCCGGTGAGGTTGGCGGCGTGGATCGCGGCATTTTTCGCAGCGGAATTTCCAGTAGCGTTCGTTTTGTTGCTCATTGTGTTCCCCTCATGATGGAAGGCTGCCATACAGCCGGTAGCGACAGCTTCGCGCAGGTCGCTTGCAGCGACTGTACGGAAACACACACTGGCGTTCCTGCGCGCCGCTGCAGGCCAAGCTGTTGTATCATTTTGGGAAACATTAATTGGTTGCTTTTATGAAAGCTTCGGCACCTCAGCCACCTTTTCACTCCCAGGATGGCGATCCGGCCGCGCGCGTCGCGGAACTCACAGAGTTGCTCGGGCATCTCACCGCCTGCTGGGACGAAGAACGGCGCCAGCTGGCGCGCCGCCTGCACGACAGCCTCGGCTCGTCGATGACGGCGCTGACCATGCACCTTGGCTTACTGTCCTCGCACCTCAAGGAACAGCCGCAGCGCGACCGTGCCGCGCAGATGAAGCAGTTGCTCAACAACATCATCGAGACCAACCGCAAGATGCAGCTGGCGCTGTGGAACGACAAACTCGAGTTCCTCGGCCCCAAGGCCGCGATCGCCGAACTGGTCCTGGAATGGGGCCAGGAAAACGGCATCAAGGCACGTGCCAGCCTGCCCGATGAAGATCCCGAGTATTCGCGCGCCCAGGGCGTGACCCTGCTGCGCTGCGCCGAGGAAGGCCTGCGCAACGTCGCGACCCACGCCCAGGCCACCGAAGTCGAAGTGATCCTGGACGACGACGGCGACCAGGCCATGCTCACGGTGCGCGACAACGGCGTCGGACCGGCGCCCAATACATCCAACCCGCTGAGCTGCCACGGCTTGCGCCTGCTGCGCGAACGGGCGCGGCTGCTGGGCGGAACGCTGACGCTTGGGCAGGGGCCGGAAGGCGGGGCGATGTTGACGATGATTTTGCCGAAAGCCTGAAGCGGCCGCCATTCCCGCTTGGCCACCGTCATTCCCGCTTAGCCACCGTCATTCCCGCTTTCGCGGGAATGACGGGTAATTAGTGCAGCTTGACGATCGGCGTAGTCCGCCGAATCAGGAACCGCGCAACCGCCAGCACCCCCGTCCGCATCGACCCGAGTATCGCCTGGTGGTGCATCAGGTGCAGGCTCAAATACATGATGCGCGCCAAAAATCCCTCCACGAACCAGCTCGCGCGCAGCGAACCCATCAGGTTGCCGACCGTGGTCCGGTGGCCGATCGAGACCAGTGAGCCGTAATCCTTGTAAACGTAGGGATTCTTCTGCGGCGGCTGGCCGGAGGCCATGTTCATGAAGTCTTTCAGCAGGTAATCGGCCTGCTGGTGGGCGGCCTGGGCGCGCGGCGGCACCGGCTTGCCGCTGCCGTCCGTGCAGGCGGCGCAGTCGCCCAGCGCGTAGACCCCTTCCACGCCCTTGACCCGCAGATGGTCGTCGACCTCGATCGCGCCGCCCTTGGTGACCGGCAGGCCCAGCGAGCCCAGGAATTCCGGTGCGCGGATCCCCGCGGCCCACACGCAGATATCGGAGGGATAGACGTTGCCGTCCTTGTCGATGACCTGGTGGGCGTCGATCTGCGTCACCCGGCAGTCCGTGACCACATTGATGGTGCGCTCGTCGAGCAGGCGCGTGGCCGAGGCCGACACCCGCTCCGGCAGCGGCGCCAGGATGCGCGGCGCCCCTTCCAGCAGGGTGATGCGCACGTCGCGCTGCACCTGCAGGCGGTTGAAACCGTAGGCCGCGTAGGCGCCGGAGGCCTCGCGCAGCTCGGCGGCCAGTTCGACGCCGGTGGCGCCGCCGCCGATGATCACGATGTCCAGTCCGCTGGCGGGCCGGCGCGGCACCAGGCCGGTGTCCACCACGGTGCTGGTGCCGCCGTTCCCGCTCAGGGCAGCCTCGGCAGTGACAGCCTGCGCACCGGCGCCGGCTGCGTCCGCCGCCACCACGCCGGACTCGAAGCTGCCGGAACCGATCGCCTTGGCGACCGCCACGCCCGGATTCGACCCGCCCTCCCCCTTCGCCTCGGCGGCCTGGGCGAGCAGGCGCAACAGGCGCAGGCGGAAGCGCTCGGCGTCTTCGGTGGCGTTCAGGGAAATCGTGTGCTCGCGTGCGCCGGGCACGCCGAAATAGTTGGAGGTGCTGCCGACGGCAATCACCAGCGATTGGTAGGAAATGGTGCGGGCCGGGAAGATCTCTTCGCCGTCGCTGGCGGCATTGACCGGCCCCACGCCGATGGTCTTGCGGGCGGAATCGAGCGCCGTCATGGCGCCGTAGACGAAGGTGAAGCCGCGGTCGTGGGCCAGCATCTGGTAGGACAGGCCTTCCTGGTGGATGTCCAGGGTGCCGGCCGCCACCTCGTGCAGCGAAGGCTTCCAGACGTGGTAGAGCCGGCTGTCCACCAGCATCACCTTGGTCGGGCCCAGCTTGCGCCCCAGTTTGCAGGCCAGCTCCAGCCCGCCCGCACCGCCTCCCACGATCACGATCTCGCTATGCAAAACTGCCTCCCTCGTAGCGCCCGAGCTTGTCGGGCTAACAAGGGGAGTTTACTACGCGGACAAAATCGGCGCTGGCGGACTTCGTACTTACGATGAGTTCGTCAGTCGTGACCGCGTCCGTGGCCATGGCCTTCGCCACGGCCTTCGCCATGACCGCGTCCGTGGCCCTCGCCGTGGCCTTCGCCGTGGCCGCGCCCGCGCTCTTCCCAGCGGCCGCCGCCGTGGCCGCGATCGTAGTCGCGGTACTCGACGCGCTCGACCACGCGCACCGGCTGGCGATAGCCACCGCCGTGGTAGTGCTCGCGGTAGCGCGGCACATAGGTGTTGGTGTACCACTCGTCGCGCACGAACAGGACCGGACGGCCGCAGGCGTCGTAGCGGCCGCAGAACTTGGCCCAGTGCTTGCGGTGGCCCGGCGGCACGCGCAGGTAGACCGGCTCGGCCACGTAGTGCGGCACCTGGCGGATGATCACCGGTTGCGGCGCGTACAGCACCGGCTGAGGCGCAAAGTCGCCGAGGTCGATGCGGCCGTAGAAGCCGGGCTGGCCGACGCTGATGCTGACATTGGTCTGGGCCAGGGCCGGGAAAGCGGCGGCGCACAGCGCCACGCCAAAGATGATGGATTTCATGCTCACCTCTCTCTGTTTTAGGAATGTGTCCAGTTTATCAAACGAAATGTTGCGTTTCAGTCGGTTGCAACACCTGCTTACATCCGTTACCGATACAATGCCGGATTCCAATTTCGATTCCTGAAAGTAAGCAATGTTCCTGAAATACGCTCCCCTGGCAGGCGCCCTCCTGTTCGCCGGCGCCGCCCAGGCGCAAGTCGGCATTACCGCTGACCTCGGCACCACCGGCGCCGGTTTCCACCTGGTCGTCCCGATGGAGTCCAACCTGAACGGCCGCTTCGGCGCCAATTACTTCCAGCACGACTTCGACCGGACCACGAACCAGGTCGATTACGCGATCAAGGGCAAGCTGCAGACCTTCGACATCCTGTTCGACTGGTATGTGCGCGAAGGCAGCCCCTTCCGCCTGACCGGCGGCCTGGTGTACAACGGCAACCGCTTCGACGCCACCGCCCGGACCGACCAGTACGGCGCCTACACGCTGAACGGCAACAGCTATTCGGCGGCCGACATCGGCATCGTCAAGGGTCGCATCGAGTACCGCAAGGCCGCGCCCTACCTCGGCATCGGCTGGGGCAATGCGCTTGCCGCCAACAACGCCAGCCACTGGAGCTTCAACGCCGACCTCGGCGCCTTCTTCCAGGGCAATCCGAACGTCACCATGGGCAACTGGGGTTGCACGAGCCTGGCCGCCATCTGCGCCCTCGTGGCCAAGGACGTCGCCGCCGAACGCCTGCGCCTGAAGGATGACGTCGACGGCTTCAAAGTCTATCCAGTCGTGCGCGCCAGCGTCGCCTACCGCTTCTGATGTAGGATGTTTCGCATGGAGGACATCATGCGAAATCATCCGCTGCGCTGGAGCCTGGTGCTCCTGGTCTGCCTGATGGCGGTGGCCTGCCAGGACCGCCGCGATCCGGTCAAGCCGACCGTCGACCTGTCGGATACCGTCCAGGTCTCGGCCTGAGCCGGCCATCCGCCGTCTGTCCTGCCGCCTTCCCCGGCGGCACGGTACACTGTCGCCTTTTCCCTTACCACCAATAACAATATGTCGTTCGCTTCGCTCGGCCTGATCGACCAGATCGTCCGCACCCTGTCCGCCCTTTCGTACCATTCGCCGACCCCGGTCCAGTCGCAGGCGATTCCCGCCGTGCTGGCCGGCCGCGACGTGATGGCCGCCGCCCAGACCGGCACCGGCAAGACCGCCGGCTTCGCCCTGCCCCTGCTGCAGCGGCTGGTCATGGACGGCATGCAGGTGAACAGCAACTCCGCAAGAGCCCTGGTGCTGGTGCCGACCCGCGAACTGGCCGAACAGGTCTACCAGAGCGTGCGTGCGTATGGCGAAGGCCTGCCGCTGCGGACCATGGTCGCCTACGGCGGCGTCAGCATCAATCCGCAGATGATGCGCCTGCGCAAGGGCGTCGACCTGCTGGTGGCCACGCCCGGCCGCCTGCTCGACCTGCAGCGCCAGAACGCCCTGCGCTTGAACCAGGTGCAGACCCTGGTGCTGGACGAGGCCGACCGCATGCTGGACCTCGGCTTTTCGCGCGATATCGACCAGCTGCTGGCCCTGCTGCCCAAGCGCCGCCAGACCCTGCTGTTCTCGGCCACCTTCTCGGACCCGATCCGCGCCCTCGCCACCAGGCTGCTGCGCGACCCGGTCAGCATCGAAGCCAGCCCGCGCAACACGACGGTCAAGGCGATCCGCCAGTGGATCGTCCCGGTCGACAAGAAACGCAAGCCCGAGCTCTTCCTGCACCTGCTGAAGCGCCACGCCTGGCCGCAAGCCCTGGTGTTCGTCAAGACCCGCAAGGGCGTCGACCAGCTGGTCGAGCTGCTGGAGGAAAAGGGCTACAGCGCGGATTCGATCCACGGCGACAAGCCGCAGCCGGCGCGCCTGCGCGCGCTGGAGCGCTTCAAGGCCGGCGAGGTGAAGATCCTGGTGGCGACCGACGTCGCCGCGCGCGGCATCGACATCGACGAACTGCCGGTGGTGCTGAACGTGGACCTGCCGATCGTGGCCGAGGACTACGTCCACCGCAGCGGCCGCACGGGCCGCGCCGGCGCCTCGGGCGAGGCGGTGTCATTGGTGTGTGCCGACGAGGTACAGCAACTGGCGGCGATCGAAGCGCTGACCGGGCAGACGCTCGAGCGCCGCGAGGAACCCGGCTTCTCCCCCGACCACCGGGTGCCGGAGACGAACGCCAGCGGCCAGGTCGTCAAGAAACCGAAAAAGCCGAAGAAGCCGAAGCATGGTGCTTCGGCCAAGGGAGATGCGCCGGTCGTGCAGGAAGATGTGCGTTTCAGCCGCTAATGCGCGCCGCTGATGGGCGGCGCCGAGGCCCTTACTGGGCCTGCTGTTCAGCGTCGATCTTCGAATGCGCGGAGGTGTCACGCATGAACCAGCAGACGACCAGGGTGCAGGCGATGACGGCGGTGGCGTACCAGTAGAAGCCGCTTTCCATGTCGACCGACTTGAACCACAGGGCCAGGTACTCGGCGGTGCCGCCGAACACCGATACCGCGAAGGCATACGGCACGCCGACGCCGGTGGCGCGGATGGTGGCCGGGAACAGCTCGGCCTTCACCAGCGCATTGATCGAGGTGTAGCCGGTCACGATGATCCAGGCGCAGGCGATCAGGATGAAGGCTTCAAACGGACCGCTGGCGTTGCGGATCGCGGTCAGCAGCGGCACCGTGAACAGGGTGCCGAGCAGGGCGAAGCCCACCAGCAGCGGACGGCGGCCGATGCGGTCCGACAGCGCGCCGTAGAGCGGCTGCAGGCACATCGCGAACAGCAGCGAGGCGGCCGAGACGGCGGTCGTCTGCGCATCCGTCAGGCCCACCGACAGGCGCAGGAATTTCTGCATGTAGGTGGTGTAGACGTAGAAGGCCAGGGTACCGCCCATGGTCAGGCCGACCACCAGCAGGACTTCGCGCGGATGCTGGGCCAGCTGCTTCAGGCCGCCCATGGCCTTGGATTTCTTGCGCGCGGCTTCGAAGGACGCGGTTTCCGGCATGTCGTGGCGCATGCGCAGGGCCAGCAGGGCCAGGCAGGCGCCGGCGAGGAAGGGGATGCGCCAGCCCCAGGCGCGCAGCTGGTCGGCGTCGAGCAGGTAACGCTGCAACACCAGCAGGAGCAGCAGTGCCAGCAGCTGGCCGCCGATCAGGGTCACGTACTGGAAGCTGCTGTAGAAGCCGCGGTGCTTGGAATCCGCCATTTCGGACAGATAAGTGGCGCTGGCGCCGTACTCGCCGCCCAGGCTCAGGCCTTGCAGCAGGCGCGCCAGCAGCAGGATGCAGGGCGACAGGATGCCGGCCGTCGCATAGGTGGGCGCGCAGGCGATCAGCAGCGAGCCGAAGCACATCAGCAGCACCGAGGTCATGAGGGCTTTCTTGCGGCCCAGGCGGTCGCCGATGTGGCCGAACAGGATGCCGCCGATCGGACGCACGAAGAAGCCGAGGGCGAAGATGCCGGCGGTCGACATCATCTGCGCGGTCGGGTCCTGCTTCGGGAAGAAGGAACTGGCGAAATAGAGGGCGAAGGCCGAGTAGCAGTAGAAGTCGAACCACTCGACCAGGTTGCCGGCCGAGCCGACGAAGATGGCGCGCAGGCGCTTGCCGGAGATGCGCTCGGCGGCATCGCTACGGCCGTCGAGGGCCGTCTTTGTTGTGACAGTGTTCATTGTCGTCTCCTTTTTCAAGGGCTCCACTATCGCGGCCAAAGGCGGCGCACGCATCCGCAATCCCGGCGCCCCCTCCTCCGTAAAACTACGGAGAGGCATTCCAAAGCCCGGCCGCAACTGCTATCGTTCGACGATGTCCATCACACGCCACTGGCGCAGGCTGCTGGCCGCCGCGGGAGCCCTGGTCCTGATCGTGGCCTCGGGCAGCCTGGCCGAACAGCACGAGCTGCAGTCCAAGACCGAAGCCCTGCGCCAGGCCGCCGCCGCCAACGCCCTGGGCCTGCGCGGCCTGGTCGAGAAGCACAACTTCCTGCCGCATGCCGCCGCCCGCCATCCGGACGTCCAGCAGCTGTTGCGCACTCCGCGCGACGCCGCCCTGCGGGCGCGCGTCAACGACTACTTCGCCGACCTGCAATCGACCACCGGCGCCGCCGCCCTCTACCTGGTCGACCGCGAAGGACTGACGCTGGCCGCCAGCAACTGGAACCTGCCGTCCAGCTTCGTCGGCGAGTCCTATCGGCAGCGTCCCTATTTCGAAGATGCCGTGCAGGGCCGCCGCGGCCTGTTCTACGGTCTCGGCCTCACCACCGGCCAGTCCGGCCTCTTCATCGCCGAACCGGTGCGGGCGCAGGGCGCGGTGATCGGCGTCATGGTGGTCAAGATCAGCCTGGAGCCCCTGCAGGCCGCCTGGACGCGCGGCGCCGACCCGGTCGTGCTCAGGGACAGCCGCGGCATCGTCTTCCTCAGCGCGGTGCCGGACTGGCTGTTCCACAGCATCCGCCCGCTGTCCGCGGCGGACCTGCGCTGGGTGACGGAACACGGCCAGTACGGCGGCCGCGCGCGCTTTGATCCGCTGCCATGGAAGATCGAGCCCCAGCCCGACATGCCCGGCTTCGTCCTGCGCACCAGCGTGCAGGGACGCCGCGCGACGCTGCTGGCGCTCGACACCCCGCTGCCGGAACTCGGCTGGACGCTCACCGTCACCACCGACATGAAGGAAGTCACGCAGGCGCGCCAGGGCGCGCTCGCGCTCAGCGCCCTGGCGGTCGCCCTGCTGCTGCTCGGCCTCCTGTACTGGCGCCTGCGCGAGAAGCGCTTCGTCGAACAGCGTTCGGCACGTCTCGAACTGGAGCACCGGGTCGAGGAGCGCACCCGCGACCTGGAAGAAGCCCACGCCTTCCGCAAGGCGATGGAAGACTCGCTGCTGGTCGGCATGCGGGCGCGCGACCCGGAAGGCAAGATCATCTACGTGAATCCGGCGCTGTGCGCGATGGTCGGCTACAGCGCGGAAGAACTGCTGGGCCGCCGCCCGCCCTACCCCTACTGGCACCCGGACGACCTGGAAAAGCACGCCAGCGACAGCGACGAGGCCCTGCAGGGACGCGCGGCGCCGCACGGCTTCGAATCGCGCCTCCGCCACAAGGACGGCCACGACGTGATCACCATGGTCTACACCGCCCCGCTGGTCGACGCCCAGGGCGTGCACCGCGGCTGGATGAGTTCCGTGGTCGACATCACCGCCCAAAAGCAGGCCGAAGCCCGCCAGCGCGACCAGGAACTGCGCCTGCAGCGCAGCGCGCGCCTGGCCAGCGTCGGCGAGATGGCGTCCACGCTGGCGCATGAACTCAACCAGCCGTTGATGGCGCTGTCGAATTTCGCCGCCGCGGCGCGTGCCCTGGCCGCCCAGGATGCATCGAAGGAGATGCTGGCCGGCGCGCTCGACGAGATCGTCGGCCAGTCGAAGCGCGCCAGCGAGATCGTCAAGCGGGTGCGCGCCTTCATCAATCCGCAGCGCGCGCATTACGAGATCCTGACCATGGGGAGCGTCATTGCCCACGCGGAGATCCTGCTCAAGCCCGAGCTGCAGCGCGACGGCGTGAGCCTGCGCCTGATGCTCGAAGACGCCGACGCCCCGCTGCGCGGCGACCGGGTGCTGCTCGAGCAGGTGCTGGTCAACCTGATCCACAATGCCCTGCACGCGATGCAGGAACAGCCGCAACGCCAGCCGCCGGCGCGCCGCAGCATCGAACTCGGCTGCCGGCGCGAGGGCCAGCTCCTGCGCATCACCGTCGCCGACCGCGGCCCTGGCATTCCGCCCGAACAGCTCGAACAGGTATTCGCGCCCTTCTTCACCACCCGCGCCGACGGTCTCGGCCTCGGACTGAACATCTGCCGCACCATCGTCGAAGCCCACGGCGGTTCCATGACCGTCGACAACCGACCCGGCGGCGGCGCCGTTTTCTCCTTCACGCTGCCCACCGTATCATGAAAGACATGCCCCTCACGCTCTACGTCGTCGACGACGACGAAGCCCTGCGCCGCTCCCTGCTCCTGCTGCTGTTTTCGCAGGGACTGGCGGTGCAGGCCTTCGAGTCCGGCGAAGCCTTCCTCGACGCCGTCGACATGCGCCAGCCCGGCTGCGTGATCCTCGACCTGCGCATGACGGGAATGAGCGGACTGGCCGTGTTCGAGCGCCTGCTCGCCGAGCACAGCCCGCTGGTGACCCTGTTCCTGTCGGCCCACGGCGACATCCCGACCGCGCTGGAGGCGGTGCGGCGCGGCGCCTACGACTGGGTGGAGAAGCCGGACACCCAGCAGCTATTGGAGAAGCTGCCGGCCGCCATCGCCCAGGCCAGGGCCCGCGCCCAGGCGCTGCGCATGTGGGCGGAGCTGACGCCGCGCGAACGCGAGGTGGCGCGCCTGGTGGGCCTGGGCCAGCCGAACAAGGAAATCGCCCGCATCCTGGTGCCGCCCTGCGGCCCGCGCTCGGTGGAGACCCACCGCGCCAATATCTTCAGCAAGCTGCAGTGCGCGAACGACAATGAGCTGGGGCGCTGGCTGGCGGCGCATCCTTGGCTGGACTGAGCGGCCCTGACGCCTACGCGCCGGCGAATGCGCGGACCAGGCGATTGAAGGACGCCGGATGCGTCACATTCATCCCATGCGAGGCGCCGGCGATGCCCTGCTTCTCCGCCTGCGGAATCCACTCGACGAGGCTGTCCACGTTATCGCGGTACATGCGCGGGCTGCGCTCTCCGGTGATCAAGAGGGTCCTGCATCGCACCTCGCCCGCCTCGGCGCGCGTATAGGCGGGCAAGGGATCGCGGAACTGCTTCGGCAAGGTCGACGCATTGTCGGCCGCCATGGTGCGGAAGTTCGATGAACTCCGGCGCCAGATGCCGGGCATGCTGACCGAATCCACGAACATCTCCAGGCCGGCCTCGATCTCGCCATGCTGGACGAGGTCCGCCACCTTCTCGCGCAGCTGCAGCGTCGCCGGCGGCAGCGCCGCCTCGGGCTTGCCCTCGATCTGCAGGGGACCGCCCGGATCGGCGAGCGTCAGCGTCTTCACCAGCTGCGGATACTCGCGCGCCAGGTGGAAGGCGACGCAGCCGCCACGCGAGTGGCCGACCAGGTGGACTGGACCGAGATTCATGCCGGAGATGAACTCGGCGACTTGATCCACGTGCCGGCGCCAGCCGAATTCGCCCTCGTTGTCGCCGGCGTCGACGTTGGCCGGCCAGTAGTGGCTCAGGCTGACGGACACGCAGAGGAAATCCCTGGCCAGCACCGCCGTCTGGGCATTCCAGTAGCGGTAATCGCACAGCGAGCCGTGCACGAACAGCAGCGGCTCTCCGGAACCGCTCGCCACATAGGGCATGCGAATGCCGGAGCGGAGGGTGGCGAAGTACACCTCGGGGATGGAAAGGCTGGGCAGGTCGGTTCGTGCGTTCATGGTCTTGCTCCTTTCCACTACTATGCACCACACGGCAGTCCAAGAAAATCGCATAATACTGATCGTAACCATCAATTTTTCTGATAGCGATGAAAGCACTCGACCTCGACGTACTCACCATGATCGTGGCGGTGGCCGATACCGGCAACATCAGCCGTGCGGCCGAAGTCGTGCACCGCTCGCAATCGGCGGTGAGCATGCAGATCCGTTCGCTGGAGACGGCGATCGGCAAGCCGCTGTTCGTGCGCGGGCCACGCAGCGTCACGCCGACCCAGGACGGCGAGGTCCTGCTGAGCTTCGCGCGGCGCATGCTGGCCCTGCGCGACGAAGCCTGGGCCGCGGTGGTGCGGCCGGACATCACCGGCCGCGTGGTCATCGGCGTGCCCGACGATTATGCGTCCTCGCTGCTGCCGTCCATCCTCAAGAAGTTCTCCGCCACCTATCCGAAGGTGCAGATCCAGGTGGTGGGCCTGCCCAGCGTGGCGCTGGCGCCGATGGTGAAGGACGGCTCGGTCGACCTGGTGTGCGCCACGCGCGTCAAAGGCCTGACCGGGAAATTCATCCGCTACGAGCCGATGGTGTGGGCGGCCTCGCCCGGCGCGCGCGAGATCTGGAAGGAGGATCCGCTGCCGATCGCCGTCTTCCTGCCCGGCAGCGTGGCGCGCGAGAACGCGGTCCGCAGCCTGGAGCGGGCGAAGATCCCCTACCGGACTTCCTACGAAAGCCCCAGCCTCATGGGCCTGCTCAGCATGGTCGAAGCGGGACTGGCGGTGGCGCCGCTGGCGCGCTGCGCGGTGCCGGCGCATTTGAGCCTGCTCGGCCAGGCCCAGGGCCTGCCCGAGATCGAGCCGCTGGAGCTGATCCTGGCGCGCAGCACGACGTCGAAACGGCCTCCCTGCGATTTCCTTGCAGAAAAAATCATGTCGGAGCTGAGCCGCTGAATCGGCTATCCTATCGACCTCGTCAACCTAGTGCTCCGCCATGCAAATCTTCGGAATCGGCATCCACATCATCATCGCCATCTTCTTCGCGATCCACGCGGTACGGAACCATCGCGAGATGTACTGGCTGCTCGTGCTCTTCCTCTTCCCCCTGCTGGGCAGCATCGTGTATTTCTTCGCCGTGTTCCTGCCCGCCTCGCGCTTCGACCAGTCGGCGGCGCGGGCCGGCCGCGCGCTGCAGGCCAGCCTGGATCCCGGCCGCGAGGTGCGCGATGCCCAGCGCGCCTTCGAGCTGACCCCGACCGCGCACAACCAGATGCGGCTGGCGCAGGCCCTGCTGGAGACCGGCCAGGCGGCCAAGGCGTCCGAGCAGTACGACGCCTGCCTGCAGGGCCCCTTCGCGCGCGACGCCGAACTGCGCCTGGGCGCCGCCCGCGCACGCCTGGCCAGCGGCAATATCCAGGGCAGCATCGCATTACTCGAAGCGCTGGTGGCCGAGCAGCCGGGCTTCCGCACCGAACAGGTCGGCATCCTGCTGGGCCAGGCGTATGCCGCCGCCGGCCGCCAGGACGAAGCGGGTGCGCAATTCGCCGCCGCCGCGCATCGCTTCGGCAGCCTCGAAGCGCGCGCCGAACTGGCAATCTGGGCGCTCGCCAACGGCAAGCCCCAGGTGGCCGGGCCGGAGCTGGACGAAATCGAGCGCACCCGCAAGCACATGCCCGGACATTCGCGCAAGCTGAACGCGGAGTTGTTCAGGCGCGTGGATGCGGCGCGGGCGCAGGCCCGCTGAGCTTCAGCGCGCCGTCAGCGCAGCTCCAGCCGGAACTTGCGCACGCCCTCGTCCTCGTCCACCGGGCCCACCGTGAAGCCGAGCTTCTTCACCAGCCCGATCACGGGCGCATTTTGCGGCAGCGCCTCGCCGACGATCTCGCGGGTGCCGCGCGCGCGGCAATAGGCGATCAGCTTGTCCATCAGCATGCGGCCCAGGCCCTTGCCTTTCAGGTCGGAGCGCACCGTCACCGCGAATTCCGCGCTGACGTTGTCCGGGTCCGCCACCACCCTGCCCACGCCCAGGGTTTCGTCGTGCCCGTCCGGACCGGGGCGGGTGGCGACGAAGGCCATCTCGCGGTCGTAGTCGATCTGCGTGAAGCGCGCCAGCTGGGCCGGCTGCAGCTCGCGCACGCGCACGAACATGCGGTAGCGGATGTCGTCGGGCGTCAGCGCATTGAAGAATTCGACGTGGGCCGGACCGTCCTCGGGGCGGATCGGGCGCAGCAGCAGGGTGCCGCCGTCCCAGGGCACGACCTCTTCCAGTTCGGCCGGATACGGGCGGATCGCCAGGCGGTCGAGGGTGGAGCCGGAGCGGTCCGCCATGCCGATCCGCATGCGGGCATCCAGCACCACCGCGCCGCGGCTGTCGGCCAGCAGCGGATTGATGTCGAGTTCGACGATCTCGGGCACGTCGGCCACCAGGCGCGAGACCTGCACCAGCACCGCCTCGATCGCCTCCATGTTCGCCTTCGGGTGGTTGCGATAGCCCTCGAGCAGGCGCGCGATCCGGGTACGTGCCACCAGTTCCTGGGCCAGCACCGTGTTCAACGGCGGCAGTGCCACCGCGTGGTCGGCCGCCGCTTCCACCGCCACGCCGCCCTGGCCGAACAGGATCACCGGACCGAACACCGGGTCGGTGGCGGCGCCCACGATCAGCTCGTGGGCTTCCGGATTGCGCGCCATCGCCTGCACGATGAAGCCCTCCAGGCGCGCGCCCGGCTGCAGCTCCGACAGGCGCCGGCGCATCCGTTCGGCCGCCGCCAGCACCGCTTCGCCGCTGTCGAGGTCGAGGGTGACGCCGCCGACGTCGCTCTTCTGCGCCACGTCCGGCGACAGGATCTTGACCGCCACCGGATAGCCGATCTCGCCGGCGGCGCGCACCGCGTCCCCGGGCGTGGCGGCGGCGCGGGTCGGCACCACCGGGATGCCATAGGCGGCGAGGATGGCCTTGGTGTCCGGGTCGGCCAGCATGTAGCGGCCCTTGTCGAGCGACTCGCGCACCAGGCGGCGTGCGCGCTCGCGGTCCGGATCGCCGTCGCCCACCGAGGCCGGCACCTGCATCAGCAGGTTCTGGCTCTCGCGGTAGTGCACGATCTGCAGGAAGCCGTTGACCGCGTCCTCGGGCGTGCGGTAGGCCGGCATGCCGGCGTCGGCGGCGATGGTGCGTGCCTCCAGCACCGACTGCACGCCCAGCCAGCAGCCCAACACATTGCGCGACGAACTCTTGGCCAATGGCGCCACCGCGCGCGCCACGTCGGCCGGCTCGACCACGGCGTTCGGCGCATGGATCATCAGCACCGCGTTGGCGCCGGAATCGTGCAGCAGCACGTCGATGACGTCGCGGTAGCGCTCCGGCGGGGCGTCGCCGCGCAGGTTCAGCGGACCGCTGCCGCGCCACTCCGGCACCAGCTCGCGCAGCCTGGCCACCGTGGCCTCCGACAGTAGCGCCGGACTGCCGCCGCCATACTGCAGCGCGTCCAGCGCCATCACCACCGGGCCGGCGCCGTTGCCGATGATGGCGAGGCGGTCGCCGTACAGCGGCTTGGCGCGCGCCAGGGTCTCGACCGCCGCGAACAGCTGCTCGGTGGTGTACACCCGCAGCATGCCGGCGCGGCGGATGGCGGCGCCATAGACCTCGTCCGGTGTCGCCAGCACGCCGGACAGGCAGGCGCCGGCACTGGCCGCCTCCAGTGAGCGCCCGGCCTTCAGCACCACGGTCGGCTTGCTGCGCGCCGCCGCCCGCGCCGCCGACATGAACTTGCGGGCATAGCGCAGGCTCTCGATGTGCAGCAGGATGGCGCTGGTGCCGGGGTCGCTGGCCAGGTAGTCCAGCACGTCGCCGAAGTCGACGTCGGCCGACTCGCCCAGCGAGACGAAGCTGGAAAAGCCGATCCCGCGCGTGCGCGCCCAGTCCAGCACCCCGGTCATCAGGGCGCCGGATTCGGAAACGAAGGCGATCCGTCCGGGTGCCGCGCCGCCGGCGGCGATGCTGGCGTTCAGCCCGATGCCCGGCGCCAGCAGGCCGGCGCTGTTGGCGCCGAGGATGCGCAGCAGGTAGGGATTGGCGGCGTCCAGCATGGCCTGCCGCAGGCTGCGTCCGCGGGCGTCGCGTCCGGTCGCGACGCCCGCGCTCATGACGATGGCGGCGCGGGTACCGAGTTCGCCCAGCGCCTTGACGATGCCGGGTACGGTATGCGGCGGCGTGCAGACGATGGCGAGGTCGGGCGCCGCGGGCAGGCTGGCCACGTCGGGCCAGGCGCGCAGGCCGGCGATGCTCTCGTATTTCGGATTGACGGGATACAGCGTGCCCTTGAAACCGCCCTCGCGCAGGTTGCGCAGCATGGTGGCGCCGACGCTGCCGGGCCGCTCGGTGGCGCCGACCAGGGCCACCGATTTCGGGGCGAACAGCTGGCGCAGGTTACGGACGCTCATGCCCCGGCCTCCGCAGGACGCCCGCAGCCGTGCAAGCCGATGCTGTCAGATTGGCTACACTGGACCCAGGCAAAAACAAGGCACAGGACCAGGACATGAGCACCGGGCAGGACGAAGAAGAAAAGAAAAGCGGATCGTTGAAAGTGATCTACGCGGCCATCGCCGCCAACCTCGGCATCGCCGTCAGCAAGTTCATCGTCGCCGGCATCACCGGCAGCGCCGCCATGCTGGCCGAAGGCATCCACTCGGCGGTGGACACCGGCAACGAGCTGCTGCTGCTGATCGGCGAGCGCAACAGCGCCAAGCCGCCCGACGCCAAGCACCCCTTCGGCTACGGCAAGGAGCTGTACTTCTGGGCCCTGATCGTGGCCCTGTCCGTGTTCTCGCTGGGCGGCGGCCTCTCGATCTACCACGGCATCGATGCGCTGCGCCACCCCGAGCCGCTGCAGGATCCGACCTGGAACTACGTGGTGCTGGGCGTCTCGGCGCTGTTCGAAGGCTATAGCTGGAACGTCTCGCGCAAGGCCCTCAACAAGAGAAGGAAAGCCGGTTCCTCGCTGTGGCAGACCATGCGCGCCAGTAAGGACGCTTCCGTGTTCACCGTCTTCATCGAGGATTCGGCGGCCCTGATCGGCCTGGCCATCGCGGCCCTCGGCATCGTGCTCGGCCATGCCTTCGACAACCCTTATTTCGATCCGGCCGCCTCGGTGCTGATCGGCCTGCTGCTGGTGGGCGCCGCCTTCACGCTGGCGCGCGAGACCGGCGCGCTGCTGGTCGGCGAGAGCATCGGCGCGGACGCCACCCGCAAGGTGCGCGGCGTGTTCGAGCAGGACCCGGCGATCGAGAGCGTGACCGCCCTGCAGAGCATGCAGCTGGGGCCGGACGAGGTGCTGCTGACGGCGGCGGTGCAGTTCCGGCGCGGCATGCGCATCGACGAAGTGGAGGCGGCGATCGAGCGCCTGGAACAATCGGTGACGGCGCTGTATCCCTCGATCCGGCATATCTATTTCGAATCGGGCGCGCTGCGTGCGGCGATGGGCTGACAGGGCCGCTGGACTCATTGGGTTTGCCTCCGTCGACGATGGCGTTGGCACAATGCTACCACCTTATCCGGAAGGCCCATGGCTGCGGAACGCCAGCCGTGCAGCACCGCAGGGCCGGGTACGCGTGCTAGAATGGCCGCGTGAAATCCATCCTCAAACTGCTGCTCGTGTGTTACCTGCTGCTGGCGCTGCCCTTCCAGGCATTCGCTTCGGCAAGCATGCGCCTGCCCGCCGCGCCGGTGCAGCAGCCGCCCTGCCACCAGCAGATGGCACAGGCATCGATGGATGTCCGGCATCACGGCCACGAGGCAGAGGCACAGGCATCGTCCATGCAGGACGGCCACGCCACACGCCATGAAAAAGGCAAGTGCGGCACCTGCGCCGCCTGCTGCGTGGGCGCCGCGGTGGCATCAAGCCTGCCGGCATCGCCGGCACTGGCCCCGCCCAGCACGATGCTGATTCCGTTCCGCGCCGGCCACCTGCCGAGCGTCGATCCGGTCCTCCTCGAACGGCCTCCCACCAGCCTCCTCGCCTGATTTCGCGCGCCGTCGCCCTGTGGGCCGACGGCTGTCATCACGCATTTCGACGAGGTTCACATGAAACACCAATCATCCCTGGCACGCGTTTGCGCCTGCCTGCTGCTGGCCATGGCCGGCGCCCACGCTCACGCCCAGCAGGCCCCGGCCGCAGCCGCCGATCCGCAGGCCGCCGTGACGGCCACCCGATACCAGTCGGTCCTCGGCCACAAGCCCGAGGCGGCGGCCGACGCCAGCCCGGACCGCAACTGGAGCGGCGCCGACGACACCGTGGCCGCCACCAATTCGATGTCCCTCACCATGAAAGGCATGGCTGGCCACGGCGGCCATGACCATGCGGCCATGCAGGGCATGCAGGGCATGCAGATGCAGGCCCCTGCCGCGCCGGCGATGTGCAAGCCGGGCGGCGGCAAGGAAGGCGAAGGCATGCAGTGCGGGGCCGGGAACAAGGCCGGCGACGCCAAGATGGCCTGCTGCGCAGCCTGCCCTTGCATGGACAAGATGGGCAAGATGGACAAGATGAAGATGCCGAAGGAGACGCCATGAGTTTCAGACTGCTGGGCGCCCCGTTCGCGCTGGCCGTCCTGGCCGGCTGCACGACGGTGGCCCCGGACGGCGGCTTCGGCAGCGTGGCCGGCACCGCGCACAGCCACATCGGGGCCGAACCGCGACTGGCGCGCGACGATGCCGCCGCCCGCGAGCTGACGCAGTCGGTGCGGGCCATGCTGGCCAAGCCGCTCGGCATGGACGATGCCGTCAAGGTGGCCGTGCTGGCCAATCCCGGCCTGCAGGCGAGCTACTGGAAGGTCGGCATCGCCCAGGCCGACCTGGCCCAGGCCGGCCGCCTGCCGAATCCGGTACTCGACTTCAAGCGCGTGTCGAACGCCGGCGACATCGCCATCGAGCGCACCTTCACGGTCAACCTGGCCAGGCTGCTGACCCTGCCCCTGGCCTCGCGCCTGGAAGCGCAGCGCTTCGAGCAGGTCAAGCTGGAAGTGGCGCGCGAGATCGAGCAGCATGCGCGCGACACCCGCATCGCCTGGGTCGAGGCGGTGGCCGCGAACCAGGCGCTCGAATACGCGCGCCAGGTCGATGCCGCCGCCGAGGCCAGCGCCGAACTGGCCGGACGCATGGCGAAAGTGGGCAATATGAGCCAGCTCGACCTGGCGCGCGAACAGCTGTTCCACGCCGAGACCGGCGCCGCCCTGGCACGCGCCGGCAAGACGGCCGTGGCGGCGCGCGAAAAGCTCACCCGCCTGCTGGGCCTCTGGGGCAAGGATGCGCAGTACAGCCTGCCCGCCCACCTGCCCGAGCTGCCCGCCGCGCCGGCCAGCCTGGAAGACGTCGAGCGCCTCGCCCTGTCGCAGCGCCTCGACGTCCAGGCCGCGAAACTCGATGCCGAGTCCACCGCCGCCAATCTCGGGCTGACCAGGACGACCCGCTTGGTCAACGTATTCGATCTCGGCTTCGTGAACGACACCACGACCAATGCGCCGACCGCGCGCGGCTACGAGCTCACGCTGGAACTGCCGCTGTTCGACTGGGGCGGCGCGCGGGTGGCGCGGGCCGAGGGCGTCTACATGCAGGCGGTGCAGCGCGTCGCCCAGGCCGCGGTCGCGGCGCGCAGCGAAGCCCGCGAGAGCTATCTCGACTACCGCAGCGCCTACGAGGTCGCCGCGCATTACCGCGATACCGTGATCCCGCTGCGCAAGCGGATCTCGAAGGAAGTCCTGTTGCGCTACAACGGCATGCTGGTCTCGACCCGCGAACTGCTGGCCGATTCGCGCGAACAGGCGAACGCGGTCTCGGCCTATATCGAGGCATTGAAGGAGTTCTGGACCGCGCACGCGACGCTCGAAGCATCGCTCGGCATGCGGCTCGAACAACGGCATCACGATGCAAACGTCAAGGAACACGCAGAATGACATCCCGCAGGAATTTCCTCAGCGGCGCCGGCGCCGCCATGGTCGGCGCATCGCTGGTCGGCAAGGTCGCAGCCGCCGCCATCCCCGAAGCCCCGCAACAGAGTTCGGCCGGCACCGCGCCGCCGCTGGTTCCGCCGAACGGGCGTCCCTACAACCCGGTCGTCACCCTGAACGGCTGGACCCTGCCCTGGCGCATGAAGGACGGCGTCAAGGAGTTCCACCTGGTGGCCGAGCCGGTGGTGCGCGAGATTGCACCCGGCATGAAGGCCAACCTGTGGGGCTACAACGGCCAGAGCCCGGGGCCGACCATCGAGGTGGTCGAGGGCGACCGCGTGCGCATCTTCGTCACGAACAAGCTGCCGGAGGCGACCAGCATCCACTGGCACGGCCAGTTCCTGCCGAACGGGATGGACGGCGTGGCGGGCCTGACCCAGCCGGCCATCGCGCCGGGCAAGACCTATGTGTATGAATTCGTGGCGCGCCATGCCGGCACCTTCATGTACCACCCGCACGCCGACGAGATGGCGCAGATCGGCATGGGCATGATGGGGTCCTGGGTCACGCATCCGAAGGACCCGCGCCAGCACGCGGTGGACCGCGACTTCGTGTTCCTGCTGAACGCCTACGACATCGAGCCGGGCGGCTACACGCCGAACGTCAACACCATGCTCGACTTTAATATCTGGACCATCAACAGCCGCGCCTTCCCCGGCACCGATGCCATGGTGGTGAGGAAGGACGACCGCGTGCGCATCCGCATCGGCAACCTGACGATGACCAACCACCCCTTCCACATCCACGGCCACCGCTTCGAGATCACCGGAACGGACGGCGGCTGGATTCCGCCGGCGGCGCGCTGGCCGGAAGTGACGGTCGATATCGGGGTGGGCCAGATGCGCGCGATCGAATTCAACGCCGACGCTCCCGGCGACTGGGCCTTCCACTGCCATAAATCGCATCACACGATGAACGCGATGGGCCACCAGGTGCCGAACATGATCGGCGTCGACCACCGCGGCGTGGCCAGGAAGATCAACGACCTGGTGCCCGGCTATATGGTGATGGGCGAGAAAGGCGGCTCGATGGGCGGCATGCGCATGCCGCTGCCGGAGAACACCCTGCCGATGATGGATGGCAAAGGACCCTTCGGCGAGATCGAAATGGGCGGCATGTTCACCATGATCAAGGTGCGCGAAGGCCTGGCGCGCGGCGACTTCCGCGATCCGGGCTGGTACCGGCATCCGGCGGGCACGGTGGCGCGGGAGTGGACCGGGGCGCCGCCGGAGACCGTCCGGGCGCCGGCCACGCCCGCGGCAGCGGACGAACCGGTGGCGACCGTCAAGCGCGGCGGCGGCCACAGCGGCCATTAGCCTTCGGATTTTCCGAAGGCTGACCCTGGTATTGCCAGATTGCGAAGGCGCCGCCCCGCCACTAAGATCCTTGCATGAATGCGATGATCTTGACTTTTTCCGCGGGAATCGTGGCCGGTGCGATGAATGCGCTGGCCGGCGGCGGCTCCTTCGTCAGCCTGCCGGCGCTGATCGCGGCCGGTGTGCCTCCGGTCCAGGCGAATACTTCCAGCACGGTTGCCCTCTTCCCCGGCGGCCTCGCCAGCGCCTGGGCCTACCGCGACGGCGCGGTCTCGGTCGGCCCGGTGCCGCTGCGCTCCCTGCTGCCGGCGACCCTGTGCGGCGGCCTGGTGGGCGCGGTGCTGCTGCTGAAGACCTCGTCCGCGGCCTTCGGCTTCGTGCTGCCCTGGCTGCTGCTGGTGGCCTCGCTGGCGCTGGCCTTCGGGCGGCGCGCCGGCGAAGCCCTGCGGGCGCGCTGGAAGATCCACGCGCATGCGGTGCTGGCGGTGCAGTTCGCGCTGGGCGTCTACGGCGGGTATTTCGGCGGGGCGGTGGGGATCATGATGATCGCCGTGTGGGGACTGCTCGACAACAGCGACCTGAAGCGCCTGAACGCCCCGCGCACGCTGCTGGTCAGCGCGGCGAACACGGTGGCGGTGCTGGCCTTCGTCGCGGCCGGGGCGGTGCGCTGGCCGGAGACGCTGGCGATGCTGGCCGGCGCCGTCATCGGCGGCTACGGCGGCGCCCACATCGGGCGGCGCGCGCCGGCCAATGTGATACGCGCGATGACCCTATGCGCCACCGCCTGCATCACGCTGGTATTCTTCCTGAAGACTTATGCACCCGCCCTGCTGCACCATTGATACGATGCGAGGACGCCATGCTCGAGGCCCTGATGGCAACTATCGGAACCCTGGCGATCCTGGCCAGCATCGCGGCGAAGTTCATCACGCACCCGGCCGACACCGCCGGCCAGGCCGGCGGGGAGGCGCCGGCTAGGCCTTCTTGCGCAACGCCGCGACCTGGGCGCGCAGCTCCGCGTTTTCGGCTTCCAGGCTGTCGCGCGCCGTCTTGGCGCCGACCAGTTCCATCTCCGCAGCCAGGCGCGCATCCGACAGCGTCGCATTCTGCGCCACGCCCTTCTCCAGCTGCGTGCGCAGGTCCGCCAGCTGGGCATCCTTGCCCTCGATCGCCAGCTGGTCCTTGGCCTTGCCGACCAGGGCATCCATCGCCACCTGCTTTGCATTGCGCAGCTCGGCGTTGAGGCGCTCGATTTCCTCGTCGCGCTCGGCCACCGAGGCCAGGGCCTCGTCGCGCGCGGCCGTGAGCTCGCCCAGCCGCTGCTGCAGGTCGCCGCGCTCAGCCTCGAGGGCATCGCCGGCTTCGCGCAGGGCTTCCAGCTCTGCTTCGTGGCGGGCCAGGGTGGCGCGCGTGCCGGTGCCCGCCTCTTCGGCGAACTGCTGGGCCCAGCGCGCCAGTTCGGCGATCAGGTTCTGCGGCAGCTCGGCTTTCGGCGGCTCGGGCGGGGTTTCGTTGGCCGCGCGCCAGTCGGCCAGGTGGCGGGAGATGGCGCTGGCGGAACCGCCGCCGAGGGCGTCGCGCACCGCGTCGATGGTCACCGGCGTGCCGCCGGCCTGGAGCTTGTCGGCCGCCGCCGCTACGTCTTCGAAGTTCATAAATACCTATCCATTGTCGAAGACCGTATGATACGACAGGCGCGCCCTCCGATTAAACCCGGAAATCTTCCAGCGACTTGCCGCCGGCCAGGGCCTCGGCAATCCACTTCGGCTGGCGGCCGCGGCCGGTCCAGGTCTGCGACTCGTCGGCCGGGTTGCGGAAACGGGCCTGGCCCTGCGCGCCATCGCCGCCTTTCCTGGCGCCGCCGGCCTTCGCGATCAGGGCCGTCACCGGCACCCCGACGTCCTGGGCAATCGCCAGGATCTGCTCGCGCGCCTTGCGCACCTCATCCTTCTGGCGGGACTTGATCTCTTTCTCGATATCGAATTGCAAACCCTTGAGCTCGGCAAGGTTGTAGTTCGACAGGTCGGTCTTGGCCATGTGCGCGCCTTTCGTGTGCGGGTTGGTAAATTTGCATTCTCGGCAATTTTACATAACTGCCAATTTTTTGCCGCACTGGTCGATTGGGCGGCAATCGCGCACAGGCCAGCCGCCAGCGCCGGGACCCCTCAGGAACGCGCGCTCACCGGATAACCGGCCGCATCGATCGCCTGCGCAATCCGGTCCAGGTCGGCCTTGCTGTCGATCTTCACCCGCTTGGTCGGCAGGTCGATGTCGACCCTGGCGTCCTGGTCGACTTCCTGCACGGCCTTGGTCACGCGACCCACGCAGTGTTTGCAAGTCATGTCTTCTACAGTCAGTTGATACATCGTTGGTTCTCCTTGGGTTGAAACAAAATCCTGCCGCTGTTCCGGCGTCCAGCGCCGCAGCAGCAAGGCATTGGTGACCACGCTGACCGAGCTGAGCGCCATCGCCGCCCCGGCCAGGATGGGATTGAGCAGGCCCAGCGCCGCGACCGGGATCCCGACCACGTTGTAGACGAAGGCCCAGCCCAGGTTCTGGCGGATCTTGCGGTAGGTCGCGGACGAGATCGCGATGGCGTCCGCCACCAGCAGCGGGTCGCCGCGCATCAGGGTGACGCCGGCCGTGTGCATGGCGACGTCGGTGCCGCCGGCCATCGCGATGCCGACGTCGGCCGCGGCCAGGGCCGGGGCGTCGTTGATGCCGTCGCCGACCATCGCCACCTTGCCGCCCCGCTTGCCGCCGCCATGCTCCGCCATCAGCTTGCGCACGGCGTCGGCCTTGTCCGCCGGCAGCACCTCGGCCACGAAACGGCCCAGGCCCAGCTCGCGCGCCGCCAGCGCCGCCGCCCCCTGGTTATCGCCGGTGAGCATGACGGCATCCACGCCCATCTCCTTCAGGCGGGCGATGGCCGCCGCGCTGGTCGGCTTCAGGCGGTCGCCGAAGGCCAGCAGGCCGTGCACTGCCACTTGTCCGCCCTCTTCCGCGGCCAGCCAGGACACGGTACGGCCATCAGCTTCGTGGCGGCGCGCGGCAGCGTCCCAGGCCTCGACGTCGGCGCCGGTCTCCTGCATCAGGCGGCGGTTGCCGAGATAGACCTGGGTGGCGCCGACGCGTGCCCGCACGCCGCGGCCCGGCAAGGCGCCGGCGTCGAAGGCGGCGCGCAGCTTCAGGCCGCGCTCGCGGGCCGCCTGCGCCACCGCCTTCGCCAGCGGGTGCTCGCTGTACTGCTGCACCGCCCAGGCCAGCTCCAGCAGCGCATCGCCGCCTTCGACCGCCACCACCCGCGGCTTGCCTTCGGTGAGCGTCCCCGTCTTGTCGAACACCACGGTGCGCACCGCGTGGGCCGTCTCCAGCGCCTGGGCGTCCTTGATCAGGATGCCATGGCGCGCCGCCACGCCGGTGCCGACCATGATCCCGGTCGGCGTCGCCAGGCCCAGCGCGCAGGGACAGGCGATCACCTGCACCGCCACCGCGTTCAGCAGGGCCTGCTGCCAGTCGCCGGTGGCCAGGCCCCAGCCGAGCAAGGTAACGAGGGAGATCAGCAATACCGCCGGCACGAACATGGCGCTGACGCGGTCGACCAGGCGCTGGATCGGCGCCTTGACCGCCTGCGCATCCTCGACCATGCGGATGATGTGGGCCAGCATGGTGTCGGTACCGACCTTGGTCGCCTCGACCAGCAGCAGTCCCTCGCCATTGACGGCGCCGCCCAGAACGGGCTCGCCCATGGTCCGCGCCACCGGCAGGCTCTCGCCGGTGAGCAGGGATTCGTCCAGGTGGCTGCTGCCCTCGAGCACACGGCCGTCGGCCGGCACACGCTCGCCCGGCCGCACCACCATCACGTCGCCGGCGCGCAGCGCGTCCAGCGGGATCTCGAGGTCCTGGCCGCCGCGCCGCACCAGGGCGGACTCCGGGCGCAGCGATTCCAGCGCGCGGATGGCCTCGACGGTCTGGCGCCTGGCCCGGCCTTCCAGCCACTTGCCGAGCAGCACCAGGGTGATCACCACCGCCGAGGATTCGAAATACAAATGCGGCATGCGCTCGCCGGCCGGGACGGTGACCAGCTGAACCACCGACAGCGCATACGCCGCCGAAGTGCCGATCGCCACCAGCAAATCCATGTTGCCGGAACCGGCCCGCAGCGCCTTCCAGCCGGCGCGGTAGAAGCGCGCGCCCAGCCAGAACTGGACCGGGGTCGCCAGCAGCAGCTGGATCCAGCCCGGCAGCATCCAGCCGTGGGCGGTGTCGGTGCCGAACAGCTGGCCGAACATCGGCAGCACCAGCGGCAGGCTGAGGATGGCGGCGGCGGCCACCGGCCACCAGGACGGCAGGCCCGTCTTGCCCTCTTCTTCCGGCACACGGCGCTGGCCGCGCTGCAGCGGCGCCGCTTCGTAGCCGGCCAGGGCCACGGCCGCGACGATGGCGTCGGCATCCAGAGCCGCGCCGTGCACGGTCGCCTGCTCGGTGGCCAGGTTGACGCTGGCGTCCTCGACGCCGGGGACTTTCTTCAATGCCTTCTCGACGCGCGCCACGCAGGACGCGCAGGTCATGCCGCGTACCGCGACCTGCAGCCCGGCCGGCGATTCCATCGTTTCCATGATTGCTCCTGTCATTTAACGACAGGATAATCCTTCCCACGATGGGAAGGTCAAGCCCCGTCCGCCATGTCCTCGACAGGGAATGGCACGGGCGTATCCGGCAGCGGCGCCATCGGCCGCATCTCGTAGACCATGTCGGCGCGGTCCCGGGCCGGCGGCCTGGTGATCAGGAAGCTGTCCCGTCCCAGCTGCTCCGGCCCGCCGGCCAGCTGCACGGGACGCGGTTCGCTGCGCGCCAGCACCAGCACCACCTCGTAGCCGAGGGTCGGCGCGGCGAACAGGCCGAGCATGGTGCGCAGGGCCAGGGCGCCCGGCGCGCGCGGCAGGAAGCGCTCGAACCCGGCGCGCCGCAAGGGGCCGATGCGCACCCGTACGCGCAGGTCGGGACGCCAGCAGCGCCGGCCCAGCACCGCGGCCTGGCCCAGTACCGCGCCCGGCCGGCCTGCCGCGCTGCCCAGCACGCTCTGCTCGTCCGGGGCCAGCGCATCCCAGTGGCCGATCCCCTCCTGCAGTTGGACCGGCACCCCGAAATGGTGGGACAGCACCCTGGCCAGCACCACGCCGGAGGCCGGGCGCTGCCTGAGCACGCCGGCATAGCGCGCCAGGGTGGCATCCTCCACCTGTTCGTGCGGCGCGCCGGGTGCGAAGCCGGCCAGCGCCAGCAGCAGCGGCAGGAAACCGTCGCCGGCCTCCGGCCCGGACACCGCATGCTCGATCCGGTACTTGCGCCAGGCGCCGTAGAACAGGGCCAGCATGCGGGTGGTGAAGATGTCGAGGAAGGCGCGCGGCGCCTCGGCCAGCTGGACGTCCGCCTGGCTCGATTCCCAGGCCGCGATGCGCTCGGTGACGTGGCTCGGCAGCGCACCGTGGGCGCCCAGCAGGCCCATGAAGGTCGGGGTCAGGTGGAATTGCGGCGGCAGGCCGGGCGCCAGGCCCGCCGGCACGATCGCCTCGATCTGGCCGGCCGGGAAGCCGAGCGCCAGGCTGTTACGGAAGCGCAGGTGGCGTTCCAGCGCCCGCCGCGGCGGCACGCCCTGCTCGCCCAGCCACAGCAGCAGCAGCCGCACCGCCTGGAAGAATTCGAAGCGCTGCGGCTCGGCCAGCAGGCGCTCGATCAGCCCAGCGGCTGGCTGCTGTGGCGGGGTTCGCATGCGAGGATTTCCTGGCCGGTCTGGCGCGACACCACCTGCAGCCGGGTGAAGCAGTTGAGCTGCCCGTTGAGGGCGAAATAATGGTCGAGCACCCTGGCGAACACGAACAGGCTGCTGCCGGTGAAGGCTTCTTCGTCGACCGTCATGCGGATGCCGATGCCCGGCATCAGGGTCGAGACCGGCGCGGTGCGGACCCAGGCGCGCACGGCGCCGTGCTCGAGGCCGTGGATGCCGGCGATCAGGCGCTGCGCGGCCGGCGAACGCGGCAGGTCGTACAGGGCGAGCATCTTGCGGAAGTCGTCCAGGCCCGCCATGGTGAGGCTCGCGTGGTCGAGGGACAGGTGGGAGATCAGGCGCCAGTGCGCGCCCTTGGTGCTGCCGAAGCGGTAGCTGGGACTGGGTTTGCGCAGCATGCGGATCGGCGCCACGCTGGACAGCTCGTCGGTGCGCAGGTCGCCCTGGGGGTCGCCGTAGCGCAGCCGGGCCGGCAGGTCGCGGTTGGTGCAGGTCAGCATCGTGGAGAGCGTGGTCCGGCACCCCGGCGCTCCTTCCGTCTGGCTGGTGCGGAAGTCGGCGTCGATCAGGGCGATGCGCATCTCGTGGCCGGGGCTGACGGTGGCCACCGTGTGGTCGCGCCGCGTGATCCAGTAGTGGGTCCGGCTTTCCCGCTCCTCGCCGCCGTCGGCCGCGTACAGCGGCGCGAAACGGGTCACGCTGGCGGCGCCGGCGCCTTCGCGCACCAGGCGCACCGCGTCGACGCTGTGGATCTCGTAGTCGGCCGCACGGAAGCCGTCGGCCAGCAGCGGATAGTCGGCGCTGGTATAGGACAGCTGCAGCGGCGCGCCGGCCTTCGGGAACAGGTTGATGACCGGGGTGCAGGCCGGCAGCAGGTTGCCCGGGCCGATGCCGGCCAGCAGGCGCGCGGCGTCCGAGTCGGCGGCCAGGCCGTTTAGCACCACGTGCAGGGTGAAGCCGGTGCAGCGCGGCGGCAACAGCGTGCGCAGGGCCGTGGTGTCGAGGTCGATGAAGCTGAACTTCTCGGGATAGCAGAAGTATTCGCTCAGCAGGCGCAGCGCCGGATGCGAGCGCGCCGGGAAGGGAATCATGGCGTCGTTCTCGTCGAAGCCGGCCAGCGCCAGCGGCACGGCCGGCAGCGGCAGCCAGGCCGCCTCGCCCCCGGCCTGGACGAAGGCGCAGCCGGCCTTCAGGAACAGCGCGTCGATCAGGGCCGCGCGGGTGGACGCTTCGCCGTCGACGAAGAGGCGCAGGCGCGGCGGCAGGCTCGCGGCCAGCGGGCGCGGTCCCGGGGTATCGACGGTGATGCCGATCGCACTGGCGGCGCCGCGCGGCAGGCGCAGCGAACGCGGGCTTTTCGCCAGCGGCGCAAAGCTGACCTGCGCCACCCGCAACGGCGCCAGCAGCACGTCGTAGACGGTGCGGAACTGGCACACGCCGTCGTCGCGGGCGCTGGTGCGCAGCATGGTCCCGCGCGGCAGCAGGACCGGTGCATCCGGCAGTTCCGCATCGCTGCGGCCGCCCACCTGGACGATGGTATGCGAGGGCATGGGCCGCAGGTAGTGCGGATACAGGCTTTCCAGCAGCGATTCGGTAAACTTGGGATAGTCGTCGTCGAGGCGCTTGCGGATCCGCGCACTCATCAGGGCCACCGACTGGATCAGCCGGGCGACGCTGGGGTCTTCGTAGGTCTCGCCGGCCAGGTGCAGCTCGCTGGCCGGTTTCGGATAGCGGGCGCGGAATTCGCGCGCGAACTGTCCGAACAGGCCCAACTCTTCTTCGTAATAGCGCAGGAGCTCATCCATTCATGGATAGTCCCACCCACGCTGCGGATGTATCTTGAGTACAATCAATACCGACCAATCACTCCGAGGGAGACGACAATGACCGACCTGAGCAACTTCCCCATCACGCGCAAATGGCCCGCCCGGCATCCCGAGCGCCTGCAGCTGTATTCGCTGCCGACCCCGAACGGGGTGAAGGCCGCGATCATGCTGGAAGAGATCGGCCTGCCCTATGAGGTGCACCGCGTCGCCTTCGACAGGAACGACCAGCTGTCGCCGGAATTCCTGTCGCTGAACCCGAACAACAAGATCCCCGCCATCCTCGATCCGAACGGTCCGGGCGGCCGGCCGCTGCCGCTGTGGGAATCCGGCGCCATCCTGCTCTACCTGGCCGAGAAGACCGGCAAGCTGCTCCCGGACGACCCGGCGCTGCGTTACCAGACCATCCAGTGGCTCATGTTCCAGATGGGCGGCATCGGCCCGATGTTCGGCCAGGTCGGCTTCTTCCACAAGTTCGCCGGCAAGGACTACGAGGACAAGCGCCCGCGCGACCGCTACGCCGCCGAATCGAAGCGCCTGCTCGGCGTGCTGGACCGGCAGCTGGAGGGGCGCGACTGGATCATGGGCGACGAGTACACGATCGCCGACATCGCCACCTTCCCGTGGGTGAACAACCTGATCGGCTTCTACGGCGCGCGCGAGCTGGTGGGCTTCGACGAGTTCAAGAACGTCGCGCGGGTGCTGGCGGCCTTCGTGGCGCGGCCGGCGGTGGCGCGCGGCTTGCAGATTCCTTCTGCTCCGGCGGCCTAAGCGTGCGCACCGCCTAGAGGCTGGCGCAGATGGCGAGGTTGATCTTCACGAACTCCGGCCAGGAGAAGCGCCCGGCAAGGTGGGCGGCATGATAGTCCTGCACCCGGCATACCAGCGGACGGGTCTCGTAGATCGTACAGCCCAGCGTGGCTTCGTCGAAGTGGCGGCAGGTGCCGTCGCCGCGGTCCAGCCAGGCGGTCTCGGTGCTGCGGTCGACCAGGCGGCAGCACTTGCCGCAGCCGTTGCAGGGGAATGGCGCCTGGTCTCCCCCGTTCATCACGCGCCGGCCACCAGTCGCTGGATCTCCAGCACCTGTTCCAGGCGCCGGCTGTTCTGCTGCTCGGCATCGCTGAAGCTCCGGCGTAGCTGTTCGAGCTGGCCGTTGACGGCACCGAAGAACTCGTCGCTTTCCTTGTCGACGGCCGCCAGCATCGCGATCTCGAAGCCGTTCGCCAGTTCGAGCGCGAAATCTTCCATCTGCTGGACCGCGCGCTCGCGGGCGCGCTCCTGCTCGGCGTGCTGCTCGCGCAGGCGCTCGGCTTCCGGGTCGCCGCGGAACAGCGCGTACAGCCCCTGTCCGACGGTCATCGCCACGCCCACATAGGGAATCCATTTTCCGACGATGGCGGCGCCCCATTTTTCCATGGTCTTGACGCCGACGCCCTTCATCAGCGACGGCATCACGTTCTTGACCACCTTCAGGCCGCCGACGATGGACTCTGGCCTGGCCAGCGGGCCCGCCTGAGTCAACAAGTCCTGGATCGGGGCGAACGGCATGGCCGCTACTAGCGGTGCTCCCGCCGCGCCCGGCTCCTGGGAATCGGCCCGGAAGGCCGGCGCCGCGCCCGGCGCCTCGGCCACGCCGACGTCCGGCACGGCGACCTGGAATTCGTCGATCTCCGCCTGCACCAGCGTCACCACGACCTGCAGTTCGGCCTGCAGGCTGACGGCCACCTGCTCGCCTGCCTTGCGCAGCAAGCCCTCGATCCGGACCTGGCATTCTTCCGGGGCCGACCGCATGTACGCCATGCTCATCCGGGCCAGGTCGACACGCTGGCGGTTGATCTCGGATTTCATGTCACGCGCCACGCGCGCGCGTTCGCCATTGACCCGCTGCAACAGGCGCTCATACTTCCTGACGATCTCCGACTGCGAAGCGCCTTCGATCGTCGCCACCGCGGAAGCGAGGAACTCCTGCAGCTGCTGGCGCAAGCGGCCGTAGACGGCGTCGGGGCCCACGCCCTGGAGGAAGGCGGCGAGCTGCTGCTCGAATGCCGGGAAGCCGCTGGCCTCGACCAGCAAGGGCTGCTGCCTGAGCCAGCCTTGCAGGGCGCGGCGGGCGTTCACCTTCGAGATCGGAATGTCCTTCAGCACGTCGGACAGGCCGCGCTCGGCCGCCAGCGCCTGGAGGCGGCTGCGCAACTGGTCCTTCAGGTGCACGAAGGTCTCCGCGTCGACCGGATTCTTCTCGTTGAAGACGAGGTAGATCTGGCGGCGCGCCCTGACCATCTCCATCAGCACGTCGAGCGTCTTCGCCTCTTCAACGGTCCCCAGCGGATCGACCACGAACACGATCGCGTCCGCGGTCACCATCTGCTCGCGAGTCACCTGTTCGTGCTCGATCGGCGCGTCCACCCCGGGCGTATCGAGGATCTCGTAGCTGCCCCAGGCATAGGTGGAGACCTTGTCGGTCAGCGGAATGTCGCCGGTGGCGGCCGCCTCCCTGCGCAGCAGCGCATTGATCAAGGTGCTCTTGCCGGCATTGTAGACGCCGTACACCATGATCCTAGCGTCGGGGCTGCCCTTCTTGTCTTCGAATGCCTTGCCGACGGCGGCGAACGAGGCCGCCAGGACGGGGGAGGCGGCCGCCAGTTCGCGCGCGCCCTCGTAGGCCTCGAACAGGCGGGATGGATCGATGGTCATACTTTCTCCTGCTGTAGTTGGACGGTCCGCAGCAGTTGCCGCAGTTCCAATTCGAAGCCCTGGACTTCGCCGGCCAGGCTGCCGAGCAGGCGCTCGACGTCGCGTTCGATCGACTGCCACAGGACCGTGGCGCCGTTGCGAATCTGTCCCTCGATCGCCAGCTGGCCGTCGCGCAGCGCCTGCATGCGGATCTGCTGCAGGTTGTCGCCGACCGTGACTTCGATCTCGCGATAGGTGGTGGACGCGCTGTCGCCGGTCGCGCTGCCCAGCTTGCCGCCGATGGCCGCGCCCGCGAGCACGCCGGCCGGGCCGGCAAGCAGGCCGAGCGCACCGCCGAGCAGGCTGCCGATCACGCTGTTGCGCTTGCGCGTGCCGCTGCGCACCTGTGGGATCTTCTCGATGACCTTCTGCAGGTCGAAATCCGGCAGACGCACCAGGGTGCTCGACTGATAGGTGTCCTGGACCGCATCCGCAAAGCCCGACATGATCTCTTCGAACACGGTCGCCAGGTGCGCGTGCGTGATCTCGCGGAACTGCCCGTCCAGCGCCTGCTGGAAGGCTACCAGTTCCGCGCGCGGATCGCCGCTCTCGCGCCTGGCCTCGATCCGCTCGAAAAAGCCGTCGATGAAGACTTGCAGCTCGCGTTGGGCGGCATGCACGACCGTGCCGAGCCGCCGGTCCGAATGGCGCCTGAGCGCCTGCAAGGGTTCCCTGAAACCAGCCAGCAACGCCTGATAGGGATCCAGGTCGGCGCGGCAGGCTTCGAGGAAGTGGCACAGGTTCGCCAGCGGCGTGCGCGCCTTCAGCGCCACGCCGTCTTCGCGGGCGATGCGGCGCAGGGTATCAAACAGCTCGCTCATGCCGCTGTCGGCAAAGCGGACCGGGTCGTCCGCATGAAGCTGGGCATAACGGGACGAGATCGACAGGATCTCGACCCCGGCCGCCAGCTCGGCGCCGCAAATCTTCTCCAGCGCCTCGCGCACATAGGCGCGCTGCTTCTCACGGTCGGCCACGGACTTCATGACCACGGTCGTGACGATGGTTTCGCCGTCGTCCAGCACCTCGTCGTCGGTGGTATCACTGCCGGTCAACAGCAGCAGGACCCGCTTGTCCTTGCTGAACAGCCCGGAGATCTCGGCCAGGTCGCTCTCGCGGCCGGGCGAATCGGATTTCATCGTGTAGAGGATCAGGTCGGCATGCTCGACATAGCGTTTCGCCAGGTCGCCGTTCTCGCGGTTGGTCGAATGCAGCCCGGGCGAATCGGCCCAGGTCAGGCCCGGCAGGCTGAAGCCCTGGATCGAGCTCGTCGCCTCGATGGCGTCGACGCGGAACTCGCTCTTGTCCACGGCCTCTTCCTTGGCGTCGCCGCCCGCCACTTTGACGTGGTCCTGATAGAAATACCTAGGCGTCAGCGCGGCCGGGACGCCTTCCTTGAGGTCGGCGGCGGGATCGCTATGCCCCCACGCCATATAGTTGCCAAGAGAGCTCTTGCCCGACTTGACCTTGCCGTTGACGAAGACCAGCAGGGAATCGCCGAACCTCGACTGGAAGTTCACGCCCGACTCCCGGCCGCGCACCCTGGCATCCCACTCGTTTCCGGTCGCCTTCATCAGGTCGATAAAGCCCAGGACCTGGTCATGGATCGGGCTGGTTTCCGGGGTTTGCTGGCGGGCCCGGTCCAGGTGAGCCTGGAAGGCCGTTAGGAAGCGCTGGCGCAAGCTGTCGAATTCGTGCTCCCGGGCCTGGGCCCACGCCAGGGTATCGTTGAACTGGTCCTGCAAGTCCTGGAAGGAGGCCAGCAGGTCGGTGCGGAGGATGGTGTTCTGCATGATGCGCTCCGCTCTCAGGCCGCGGCGCCGCGCCTGAGCGCCCGCAGTTGCCGCTCGATGCTGTCCAGTTCCACGAGTGCCGCGTTCACGTCGTCCAGGGACAGCAGCTTCTGCCAGACCCGAGGGGTGCAGCACATGTTCACGTCGTAGACGCGAGCGTGGAACTCGAGATTCTCCACGATCCGCTCGAGCTCGGGATCGTCCGCGATGACGGACCCGCGCAGGGCATGTGAAACCTCATGCGCGCGGCCGTCATCGGACGACGGAATTCCCAGATCCTGGGCGCCAAGCCGGGGCCTGAACGCCGGGGTGGACCCGGATTTCACTTGAACGATCCCGTCCAGTGCCTCGCCGAGTTCTTCGCCGAGGGCCGCACCCTTCCCTGCAAACAGGGTCCGGGCACTGGCGAGCTTTTCCTCGCGTTCGCGACGGCGATGTTCCTTGGCCGCCGCTTCCCTGCGGCGGCGTTCCTCGTCGGCGCTGCTGTCCGAGCCGGTGCCGGAACTGCTATTCGAGCTGCTGTCGTCGCTGGCGGCAGCGGCAATCAGCGAGCCGAGGCCGACCACCGCGGCCCCGATCAACCAGGGTAATGCCATGAATTATCCTTGAATGCGTTTGTAGTCGGACGCGCTCTCGTCCAGGAAGCGGCGCAGTTGCGCCATCCCTTCGTTGTAGGCGGCAAAGGCGGCAACGACGGAGGCGTGCAGCCGCGAGCGCTCGGCCAGTGCGGCGGCGCGGGCCTCGCCGACCTGCGCCAGCAACTCGTCGATGTACGACAGCCGCTTTTGCGCACGGACCGCGCGCACGTCGGCGGCCAGTTCGCGCAAATGCGCCGCCAGGACGTCGACGCCGGCGGCGGCAACCAGCGCCTGCTGGCCCTTGATGCTGCCGTCGCGGTGGCGCCGTGCCGATACGCGGAAGATGCGGGGCGCGAAGCCCAGGAGGTCGGTACATTGCTGCGCGATGCGCTGCTCGATCTGTCCGATTTTGTCGGCGGCTTCCTTGTCGGCCTTGCTCAGCACGACGACGATATTGCGCGCCGCCTGCGCATCCAGCGAAGCGCGCAAGCGGCCGAGGAAGGCGAGCTCCTTTGCTTCCAGTTCGCCCTGGGGCTGGTGCACGAACAGCACGATGTCACCGCTCCGTACGCCGTGCTGTGCGCGGCGGTCGTCTTCCTCGTCGGCGTCCAGGCCCGGCGTATCCAGCCAGTCGCAGCCGGCGTCGTCGTAGCGCGCCACATCGACCGTCTCGCGGATGTCATTGGTCTTGAAGAATTCCTGCTCGAGGTGGCCGGTCAGCATATTGAGCAGATAGCTTTTTCCTGCGTTCATCATGCCGTAGGCGACGATGACAGGCCTGATTTCTTCCTTCTCCTTCAGGAGACTGTCGAGCCGGGATTGCAATGCCTGGGATTTCATTCGAACCTGTTCAAAAACGTGTATTAATGCCGGCGCGCAGGCGCACAAGGGCGCACGGCGGTCCGCGGTCACACGGCGGGGGTAACCGGGAAGGAATTTTCATCTTATCAAATATAATTTCACTCAGGCAACTATTTGTTGCGCCCTGTTGGATCGGCGCATACTTCACCGAAGGCTTGCCCGTGACGGGAAGAATGATCTCAAGGATGGCGACAAGCGCTGTCGCAGCGCCGCGCCGGCGGCACGGCAGGCGAGCTTAGGCCTTGACCGCCAAGGTACGCAGATCGGCCACGACCTCGTCGCCGAAGCTTTTCCCGAGCAGGTAGTCGACCAGCTGCTCGGCGCATTCGTCGGGGTCGAGCAGGGTGCCGGTTTCCTTGAGGTCGACGAAACGCTGGCGCATCGGGAAGCGGTCTTCCGGGGTGTCGCGAATCTCGGCCTGCATGCCGGTGTCGATCACGCCCGGCGCCAGGCTGCAGATCTGCACGTCCTGGCCGGCGTCCATCAGCACCGCGCGCGCGTGGTGGTCGAGGGCCGCCTTGGTGGCGCAATACACGCTCCAGCCGGGATAGGCATGGCGCCCGGCGCCGCTGGAGATGTGCATGATGCGCTTCTGGCCGCCGTCGCTGGCGCGCACCACCGCCGCCGCCAGCGCCATCGGCGCCGCCACGTTCAGGGTCACCGCGCGCAGCACCGCGCGCGGATCCTGGTCTTCCAGGGGGCCGACCGGGCTCACCATCCCCGCATTGTTGAGAAGCAGTACGGCGCCGGTGCCGTCCAGGTAATCGCTCAGCTCCCTGCCGTCGAGCCAGTCGATCAGCGCGGGCCCGTCGGCGAGGTCGAGTTCGACTTCCTCGAACAGCTCGGGCCAGTTTTGCGCCAGTTCGTCGGAGCGGGTGCGGGCCAGGCCCAGCACCGGTACGCCGCGCGCCAGCAGATTGCGCGCCAGTGCCGCGCCGAGGCCTTTCGTGTGGCCGGTAACGATCGCTTTCATCTCAGTCTCCATCTCCCCGCGCGGGGCATCGTCATGGATGTTATCGCAAGCAGGCCCGCAAGATAAAGTCAATCGTGTAGATGGCGCACCCTTGCCTCTGCTCCAGTTCGGCTCCCATGGCAGAATGGCCTCGACAGGAACCGATTCACGAAGCGAGGCCGAATGCAGATTCCAGATATCCCCGTCGACGAAGCACGCCGCCTGACCGCCCTGCACGCCACCCGCCTGCTGGGCAGCGCGCCCGAGGAGGCGTTCGACCGCATCACACGCCTGGCGGCGCGCCTGCTGGATGCGCCGACCGCGCTGGTGTCCCTGGTCGACAAGGATGTCCAGTGGTTCAAATCGCGCTGCGGCTTCGAGGCGACCGAGACCGCGCGCGACATCTCCTTCTGCGGCCACACCATCCTCGAACACGAGCCGCTGGTGATCGAGGACGCCACCAGGGACCCGCGCTTTCGCGACAACCCGCTGGTGACCGGGAAGGAGCACGTACGCTTCTACGTCGGCGTGCCGCTGTACTCGGTCGATCGGATGGCGATCGGCACCCTGTGCGTGCTCGACACCAGGCCGCGCCGGCTGGGCGCCGGCGACCTCGACGTGCTGCGCGACCTGGCGCGCATGGTCGAACAGCTGATCCACCATCGGCAGCTGGCCACCGCGGTGCAGGCCCTGTACTCGCACGTGCCGCGGGACGGCGCCGACCCCGAGCTGAGCGCGGCCGCCAGCCAGGTCGAATTCCTGCTCAACCACGACCAGCTGACCGGGCTGTCGAACCGCCAGGCGCTGGCGCGCATCATCGGCCAGGGCCTCGACGACTGGCGCAGCCAGGGGACGCCGACCCTGGTGGTCTCGATCAACCTCGACAAGTTCAAGCGCCTCAACGAAGCCCTCGGCCATCATGCCGGCGACCAGGCCCTGGTCTCGGTCACCTGGAGCCTGCAGGGCGTGCTGCGGCCCGGCGACCTGCTGGCGCGGGTCGGCAACGACGAATTCGTGGTGCTGCTGCCCGGCCTCGGCGACGACAGCGTGGCGCGCGACCGCCTGCGCCAGCTGGCCCAGGCGGTGCACCGCGAGTTCAAGAACCCGGGCGGCGGCGCGATTCCCCTCACCTGCAGCATCGGCTACGCGATCTTCCCGCACGACGGCGACAATGCCGACGCCCTGCTCGGCAATGCCGCCCTCGCCATGCGCCGCGCCAAGCTGCTGGGCGGCGGCCAGATCCAGCATTTCACGGAAGAGCTCAAGCAGGCCTTCAACCGCAAGCTGGCACTCGAAAGCCAGCTGCGCGCAGCACTCGACCACAAGGAGCTGTTCCTGCTGTACCAGCCGAAGATCGCACTGAAGGACGGCGCGGTGGCCGGCCTGGAAGTCCTGCTGCGCTGGCGCCACCCGAGCCACGGCCTGATCTCGCCGGTCGAGTTCATTCCGGTGGCCGAAGAGGCGGGGCTGATCGTCGAGATCGGCGAATGGGTGCTGAAGAGCGCCGTCGACCAGTGCCGTGCCTGGCGCGCCGCCGGCCTGCCCGCCGTGCCGGTGGCGGTCAACCTGTCGGCGCGCCAGTTCTACCGTACCGACATCGTCGGCTGCGTCGACACCGTGGTGCGCGACGCCGAACTGCAGCCGGGCGACCTCGAACTGGAACTCACCGAGAGCACCTCGGTGCAGAATCCGGAACGCAGCGCCGACCTGATGGCGCGCCTGCGCGGACTCGGCGTCAGCCTCAGCATCGACGACTTCGGCACCGGCTATTCGAGCCTCAGCTACCTGAAGCGCCTGCCGGTCGACAAGCTGAAGATCGACCGCTCCTTCGTCCAGGACATGCACGAGAGCGTGGAATCGATGGCGATGGTGAAGGCCATCATCGCGATGGCCCACAGCCTGCACCTGGAAGTGATCGCCGAGGGCGTCGAACTGCAGGAACAGCTCGATGGACTGCGCGCCGCCGGCTGCGACCAGATCCAGGGTTTTTATTACAGCAAACCGCTGAGCGCCGAAGACTGCGCCGCCTACCTCCGGGAACATGCGGTGCGGCGCCACTGACATCGATGGACGAATGTTTGCCTGATACTGTCAAAAGTTTTACAATTTCAGTACGGCAATTAATTCACAGCACATACGCATGCGGTATTCGCAGAACCACAAGGCCGAGACGCGCCGGCGCATCCTCGACGAGGCCGCGCGCCGCTTCCGCCGCGACGGCATCGACGGCACGGGCCTGGTCCCCCTGATGAAGGCGCTGGGCATGACCCATGGCGGCTTCTATGCCCACTTCGCGTCGAAGGAAGCGCTGGTCGAGGCCTCGCTCGAAGCGGCGGCCGAACAGGCCAGGGAAGAGTGGCAGGATCCGCTGTCGCCAGCGGCGTTGCGCGCCCTCCTGTCCAGCTACCTGTCGCCGCGCCACCGCGACGATCCGGGTGCCGGCTGTCCACTGCCCAGCCTGTGCGCTGAACTCGGCCTGCGAGGCCAGCCCAGCGCCACCACCGACGGCCTGGCCCTGACGATCGCGCAGCGACTGGGGGACTGCAAGCTCGGCGCCGCCGCCGACGACCAGGGCCTGGTGGCGCTGGCCGCACTGGTCGGCGCACTGACGTTGTCGCGCGCGGTGGCCGATCCGGGACTGTCGGAACGCATTCTCGGGGCCGTGCAGGCGGCGGTCAAACCGCCGGTGTCCTGACGTCACTCCCGCGCAGGCGACTTACGGATACCGCACCGGCCGCCCAGGCAGATCCGGCAACGGAATGAACTCGGTCTCGCCCGGCACCTTCGGGAAGCGCATCTCGCGCCAGTCTTCCTTGGCCTGCTCGATACGATCGGCCGAGCTGGACACGAAATTCCAGGTCAGGTAACGCGGCCCGTCCATCGGCTCGCCGCCCAGAAGCATCACGCGCGCAGCGCCGCCATTGCCGGCGGCCAGGGTCAAGGCCGCGCCGGGCTTCAGCACCAGCAGCTGGCCGGGGCCGAAGCTGCCGTCGCGGCCGAGGTCGAGCGTTCCTTCCACCACGTACAGCGCCTGTTCCGGATACTCGGCCGGCAAGCCGATGCGGGCGCCGGGCTGCAGGGCCAGGTCCACGTAGAACAGCGGCGATTCCACCGGCACCGGAGCGCGCTTGCCGAAGTATTCGCCGGCGATGATGCGGGCGCTGGCGCCGTCGCCGTCGATGATCGGCAGCTCGCCGGCGCCGATGTGCGAAAAGCTCGGATCGTTCTCTTCCTTCGCCTTCGGCAGCGCCACCCAGCACTGCAGGCCGTACAGGGTCGAGCCCTGGGCGCGCACCTGCGGGCCGGTGCGCTCGGAGTGGACGATGCCCTTCCCGGCCGTCATCCAGTTCACCGCGCCGGGACGGATGTCCTGCACCGTGCCGAGGCTGTCGCGGTGCGAGATCTCGCCTTCCAGCAGATAGGTCACGGTGGACAGGCCGATGTGCGGGTGCGGACGGACGTCGATGCCGGTGCCGGCCTCGAACACGTGAGGGCCCATCTGGTCGAGGAAGACGAAGGGGCCGACCATGCGGCGGTCGCGGTGCGGCAGCGCGCGCCTGACTTCGAAACCGCCGCCGAGGTCATGGGTGCGCGGCACCACGATGGTTTCCAGCTTGCTCAGTTCATCGTGTTTGTGATCGGGTTCCATTTAGATTGCCTCCGTGGTGATCTGGATTTTCCCGGACAGGGTCTTGTGGACCGGGCACTTGTTGGCGATGTCCGTCAGGCGCTGCTTTTCTTCCTCGCTCAGGGCGCCCACGTAATGGATGCTGCGGTGCAGGGCGTAGGCCTCGCCTTCCTGGCCGTGCTTGATGCCGACCTTCACCTCGTCCAGTGCGTAGCCCTTGCGCTTCGCGTACAGGCTGACGGTCAGGGTGGTGCAGGCCGCCAGCGCCGCGGCCAGCAGGTCGTGGGGTTCCGGGCCGCTGTCTTCGCCCCCGAGCGCCGGCGACACGTCCGTCAGGAGCCGGTGCGGCCCGATCTCGATTACCTGCTGCAGCGGTCCCTGGCCGCGGTGCGTCGTCACTTCCATGATGTTCTCCCTGGTGTTTTCGGTCGATTGTACGTGATGCGCGGACCTGATCAGGCCGCGCGGACGCGCAGGATGCCGGCGCCGGTCTTCGCCTGCACGCGCCGGCGTTCGATATCGAAGATCACCAGCATCGCGCCCAGGATCGCCACGTTCTTCAGGAAGTGGTTCAGCTGGTTCTGGAACTCGGCCGCGCCGGCACCCCAGAAAGCGTGGAAGATCAGGGTGACCGGCACCAGGAACAGGGCCAGGCCCAGGCTGGCCCAGCGCGCCTGGAAGCCCGTCACCAGGGCCAGGCCGCCGCCGACTTCGAGGGCGATGGTGGCGGCCAGCAGCAGGCTGGCGAACGGCAGGCCCATGCCGGCCATCCAGCCGGCCACGCCCGCAAAGCCGAGGATCTTGCCGATGCCCGACACGACGAACAGGGAGCCGGCGAGGGCGCGGCCGACGGGGTAGAGTTTGCTGGTTTCCATGATGTTTCCTTCCATGTGGGTTGTCGATGGAAACCATTATGGACACCCGGCCGGTGGAAGAAAAACGAGTTATTTTCGCCTCTATCATCGATTTTTTCGATGCTATACGTAAGCCAGCAGCCGGCCGCAGGCGATCACCGCCAGCCACAGCAGCAGCGACAAGGCCGCATGCAGGCGCGCGCGCAGCGGCGCGGTGTCCTGCCAGTGTGCGCCGACGCGCCAGGGGCCGATATGAAAGGCCAGCGCGTTCAGGCCGGCGACGACGATCAGCACCAGTTTCAGCAGGAATACGCGGTTGGCGGCCAGCTCGGGCGCCTCGGCGGCGAACAGCAGCAGGCCGCTCGGCAGTACCACCAGCATGCCGCCCACCGACCACGGCAGCAGGTAACGCGCCAGCGCGCGCAGCGGCAGTTCGCGGCCGAGGCCGAGCACGCGCAGATCGAACATCGCCACCGCGCCGACCAGCACGGTAAAGCCGATGATGTGAAGGATTTCGATGCCGGGATACAGCCAGGGGCTGGCGCGCATGGCCGCGGCAGGCGGGGTCGCGGCCAGCCAGACGGTCCAGGCCGCCGCACCGGCCGGTATGTCGATCCCGGCGCCGGGCGGCATCAGCGCAGCTCGGTGGTCTTGCCGCCGATGGTGATGCGCTCGGCGCGCATCTCGTCAGGCCTGGTGCGGTGCGGATAACCGTAGACGCTGGCGCTGGTGCCGACCGCCAGCCTGTCCCTGGGCAGCCCGCGGCTGTCCATGCGGCCCGGCGGCGCGAGCACCACCAGCCAGGTCTTGCCGGCGCTCTTGAGACGGATCCAGCCGTGCGGCTGCACATAGCCGGCTTCCTGGATGGTGCCGTTGAGCTGCAGCGGTTTGTCGGTGTCGTACTCGGTCCAGCCGTGGTGGGCCGAAGCGGTGGCGGCCGCAGCGAAGGCGGCCAGCAGGAACCAGCGTTTCATGTGGCGGACTCCTTTGGGAACGCGTCGATTCTACGCCTGTCCCGCGCAAGTCCGTCAAGCGCCTGCGCCGAAAGCGAGCTCGGACTCCTTGATGTCGGCGATCGGCCCGAGGATGGCGCCGTCGAAGGCGCGCGGCGCATCCCCTTTCTCGAACACGCGCGGCATGTCCGGGTTCGCCAGCGCGCCCCGGCCCAGTGCGACGATGTCCGCGCCCAGTGCCAGCGCCTGCTCCGCGCGCTCGATGCCGTGCAGGGAACCGTTGGCGATGATCGTCACGCCGGGTGCAAAGCGGCGCGCCAGCGCGACCAGGCTCGCGCCGCCACCTTCGAACGCGGGCTGCCAGGCCTCGAATTCGGTCACATGGATGAAATCGGCGCCGGCACGGGCCAGCGTGCCGAAGATGACTTCCGCGTCGGCCTCGCGGCCCGGCCACTTGGCGCTGAAATCGTTGACCTTGCCCTGCGAGAGTCGGATGCCCACGGGAACCTCGCCGCCGACCGCGGCCTTCACCGCTTTCACGATCTCTTCCAGCAGGCGCACCCTGCCCTCCACGCTGCCGCCCCAGCGGTCCGTGCGCAGGTTGGTGTGGGCGGTCAGGAACTGGTCCAGCAGGTAGCCGTTCGCGCCATGGATCTCGATGCCGTCGAAGCCGGCCACGCGCACCGCGCGGATCGCCGACTGGACGAAGCCATCGATGACCTCGGCGATTTCCTGTTCGCCGATTTCGGCCGGCACCGGGTAGCGCCCTTCGCCATAGTAGAAGGCCATCTGCTCGCCGGCAGGCTGCACCGCGGAAGGCGCGACGGTATGGCTGCGGAAGGGATTGCCCTGGCTGAGGGCGCCCGCATGCATCAGCTGCGCGAACACCAGCGCACCATGTTGCTGGAGGTCGCTCGTGATCGATGTCCAGGCCTCGGCCTGGGCGTCGTCGGCAATGCCGGGCTGGTTCCGGTAGCCCTGCGAGTATGCCTTGTCGGTATACAGCCCTTCGGTGATCACCAGGCCGAAACCGCCCCTGGCGAACCTGGCGTAGTAGTCGCGCATCGCCGGGGTCGGGACGCCGGACCCGGTCGCCGTCACCCTGGTCATCGGCGCGACGGCCAGACGGTTCCGTAAAGTCCGGCCTTTCATAACGTAATTCGATAGAATCTCGGTCTGATGATTGTTCATGTCTGTTCGCTTTCGGAGAAGGCATGCCACGGCTGCGGCATCAAGATCTCCATCATATGAACCGGAGCGCACTTCAAACAGCCCGGTACGGGTGAAGCCGCCTTATCGAGAAAGGTTAAGATGCAAACGTCGGATATTCGGATTTTTCTTGCCGCCGTGAGCGCCGGCAGCCTGTCCGCCGCGGGACGGCAACTCGGCATCGGCCCGATGCAGGTGTCGCGCCGCCTTGCCGTGCTCGAAGACGAGCTGGGCGTCAGGCTGCTGCACCGCACGACCCGCGCGATTTCGCTGACCGCCGAAGGCGAGGCCTTTTTGCCGTTTGCGAACACGATGGCGGATGCCGAAGAGAGCGCCCGCTGCGAACTGCGCCCCTCGCCGGCCGGCGTCTCGGGCGTGCTCAGGCTGACCGCGCCGAGCGTCTTCGGCCAGACGATCGTCCTGCCCGTGCTGGCGGCGCTGCTGGAGCGGCATCCCGAGCTGCGCGTCGACCTCGACCTGTCCGACCGCGTCGTCGACATCGTCGGCCAGGGCCTCGACCTCGCGCTGCGCGTGGCGACCCTGGAGGATTCCGAACTCGTGGCCCGGCGCATCGCCGCCAACCCGCGCGTGATCTGCGCCTCGCCGCGTTACCTGGAGCGCCATGGCGTGCCGTCCCGGCTGGCCGACCTGGACGCGCATCAATGCATCGTCCTGCATGCCGTTCCGCGCTGGCCGCTGGTGGTCGACGGCGAGCTGCAGCGCAGGCGGATGAACGCGCGCATCACGACCAGCAATGTGGACGCCGCGCGGACTGCCGCCATGCAGGGGCTGGGCCTGGCGATGCTGGCCTACTGGGACGTGCACCGGCAGCTCGGCGATGGCGAACTGCTCGGCGTGACCCTGGAAGATGCTAGTATGGAAGACCTGTCGGTGTGGGCCGTGATGCCGACCCGGCGCTACCTGCCGACCCGGGTCAAGGTCTTCCTCGACGCCCTGGAACAGGCGCTCGCAGCCATCCCAAGGACCGTATGACACCGCAATCCGCACCTGGCCTCCAGTCCCGCAACTTCGGCATCGACTGCCTGCGCGGCCTCGCCATCCTGCTCGTGATCGTTCACCACCTGGCCCTGCCCTTCCGCCTGCCGCTGGGTCCGAGCCTGCTGAAGGACTACCTGCCCAAGCGCCTGCTGGACGCCGTCAGCTTCAACGGCTACGAAGCCGTGTTCATCTTCTTCGTCATCTCCGGCTTCCTGATTGCGAGCCGCATCCTCGAGCGCGACGGCAGCCTCGACCGGGTCGACCTGCGGCGCTTCTACCGCGCCCGCGCGCTGCGCATCCTGCCGCTGCTGTTCCTGACCCTGGCCATGCTGGCGTCGCTGGCCCTGGGCGGCGTGACCGGCTTCGCCCCCGACGAAGGCAGGCAGAGCGTGGCCGGCCTGCTCGGATCGAGCCTGAGCTTCACCTTCAACTGGTACGAAGGCCGCACCGGCTGGGCGCCGGCCGGCTGGGACGTGTTGTGGTCGCTGTCGATCGAGGAAGTGTTCTATCTCGGCTTTCCGCTGCTGTGCCTGTGGCTGCCGCGGCGCCTGCTGGTCGGCTTGCTGCTGGCATGGGCGCTGCTCTTGAACCCGCTGCGCTCGCTGGTGCCGGCCGCGAACGAGGTCTGGCGGGAGAAAGCCTACCTGCCCGGGATGGCGGCGATCGCCTGGGGCGTGCTGGCGGCCCTGCTGGCGCGGCGTTGGCGGCCGACGTCGCGCGAGGCCCGCGCCCTGGCCCTGTTCGGCGGCTTCTGCATCCTGATGGTCCTGGGCTGGGGCGAGCTGGTGCACCGGCACCTGTTCAAGTCCGGCATGGTCGGGCTGGTGCTGGGCGCGGCGGCGATGCTGCTGGCCTTCCACGCGCATCCGCCGGCCCCGCGCCGTGGCCTGGGCTGGCTGGCGCGCATGGGCAGCCTGAGCTACGAGCTCTACCTGTCGCACATGTTCGTGGTGCTGGCCGCGGTCGCCCTGTACCGCGCACTGCTGGGCAAGGAGCAGGCCTGGACCTTCGGCGTCTACCTGCCGGTGCTGCTGCTCTGCTTCGGCCTGGCGCTGGTACTGGAAAAGCTCGGCGCCCGGCTGGCGGGCGCGCGCCCCTGGCTCTACCTGGCGCCGTCGATCCAGCGCTGAACCTGCGCCTCGAGGATGGGCAGCGGCAGGGTGCCGTCGCCCAGCACCACCTCGTGGAATTTCGCATGGCTGAACTTCGGTCCCAGGGCCTGCTGCGCCCGCGCGCGCAGCTCCAGGATCTTCAGCGCGCCGATCTTGTAGGCCAGGGCCTGGCCCGGCCAGACCATGTAGCGCTCGATCTGGTTGGCGGCCTGGGCTTCGTTGTAGCCGAGGTTTTCCATCGCATAGGCGATCGCCTGCTCGCGTGACCAGCCCTGGGCGTGCATCCCGGTGTCGACCACCAGGCGCACCGCGCGCAGCAGCTCGTCGTTCAGGTGGCCGTAGTAATAGGCGGGATCGTCGTAGAAGCCGAACTCGCGGCCCAGGGTCTCGCAGTACAGCGCCCAGCCCTCGGCGTAGGCGGCCGCGCTCGGGTGTTCGGTGAAGAACTTGCGGAAGTCCGGCAGCGGCAATTCCTTCAGCAGCGCGGCATGGAAGTGGTGGCCGGGCACGCCTTCGTGCAGCAACAGGGTGGCCATGCCGACCGTGTCGTAGTCCTTAGGATCGTTCACCACGGCCCAGAACACGCCCGGATGCGAGCCGTCCGCCGCCATCGGCGTGTAGTGATCCGAGGCGGTCGCGCGGGTCAGCTCGGGTTCGAGCTGGATGTCGAGCCTGGCCTTCGGCAGCAGGCTGAAGTACTGCGGCAGCCTGGCTTCGACCTGGCCGTAGATCTGGCGGTAGCGTTCCAGCACCTGTTGCTCGCTGGTGAAGGGCTTGAATTTCGCCTGCGCCGCCACCCACTGCGGGAAGTCCTTCAGCGGCCCCTGGTAGCCGAGCTTCGGCGCGAGCTTCGCCATCTCGCCCTGGATGCGCGCGACCTCCTTCAGGCCCAGCGCATGGATCTGCGCCGGCGGCAGGTCGAGATTGGTATTGTTCCTGATGCGGGCCTGGTACCAGGCGGCGCCGTCCGGCAGCGCGCCGTAGCCGGCCGTGCTGCGGCCGGCGGGCAGGTAATCCTTCTCCAGGAAGGCGCACAGGCGCTCGAGCGCCAGGCCGATCTTCACCGCGGCCTGGCGGTAGCCGGCCCCCAGCTCGCGCTTGTCCTCGTCAGTGAAGGCGCCCGGGAAGCGCGTGACCGGCGAGTAGTACACGCTGGTCTCCGGCGTCTTGCTGCGCAGTTGCTGGAACTGCGGCAGCATGCGGGTCGTGACGATCTTCGGCTGCACCACGCCGGTACGCATGCCCTCCTTCATGTCGGCGATCGCCTGGTCGATCCAGGCCGGCAGCTGCTCGAGGCGGCGCAGATAGGCGCGGTATTGCGCCGGGGTCTCCAGCGGCTGCGAACCGGTGCCGCTCGCGTAATTGGCCAGGTTGCTGGGCACGTTGTCGAAGTGGTTCAGCGGCAGCAGGTGTTCCGGAAAGCGCTCGAGGTCGAGCTGGGCCTGGATCTCGGCAGCCAGGATGTCGTAGTTCAGCCGGGCCTTGTCCGACAGGCGCGTGCCGTCAATCGCCTTCAGCTGCTTCAGGAAGCCGTGGTTCGCGGCCTGGTAGCGCTTGATCGCCTTGGGATCGATTGCCATGCCGAGCTGGTCGTCGTAGCGGCTGTCGCCGTTGGCGGTAGCGTACAGCATCGGATCGAAGCGCGCGCGGGTGTCGTAGAACCTGGCGGCGATGCTGTCGACCTTGCGTTCGGCGGCCTGCTCGCCCGCGGAGGCCGGCGCGGCCGCGGCATGGACGAGGGTGGCGGGCGCGCCGGCGGCGAGGATGGCGGCGGCCAGGCTGATTGCGCGCAGGGATAGCGAGGACGGGAACATGCGTTTCCTTTATGAATGGAATTCCGACAAGGATACCGCAGCCCGTCGCCCTGCTGGCGGCATTCAGGAAGGCACGAAAGGCCGCGCATCCCAGGGCAGGCGCACCGTGAAGGTCGTGCCCTCGCCGGCTCCGCTCTCGACGGCAACGTGGCCGCCGTGGCTCTCCGCGATGCCCTTGACCACGGCCAGTCCGATGCCCCAGCCCTGCTGGCCGCTGGACCTGGCGCTGCCGCTTCGCTGGAACAGGTCGAACAGCGTCTGTTTCTCGGCCTCGCCCAGGGGACGGCCGTGGTTGTGTACCGCCAGGCTCGGGCCGGTATCGCCATGCACCAGGGTGACGGTGACCGGCGTGTTCGGCGCACCGTACTTGATCGCATTCGTGACCAGGTTTTCCAGGACCCGGTGCAGGCCATCGGAACTCCAGCAACCGAAGGCCTCGCGGTCGCCGCGGACCAGGATCCGGTCGCCGTGCACCAGCGCCAGGTCGCCGACGGTGCGCTCGACGATGGCACGCAGGTCGCAGGCGCCGACCGTCAGCGGCAAGGATTGCCCGGCTTCGAGCAGGCTGGCGTCGAGCAGGTTCTCGGTCATGTCGTCGACCCTGCGCAAGGACGCGATGATGGTCTGCAGCAGATGATCGCGCTGGCCGTTCACCGGTTTGAACCTGAACAGGAATTGTGCCGCCATGGCGGCGGTGGCAAGCGGGTTGCGCAAGTCGTGCGCCAGGGTATTCATGAACCGCTCGCGCAGCCGCTGGGCTTCGCTGAGACGGTATTCGGCCAGCTTCTGCCGGTCGATATCGGTACTGCTGCCGATCCACTGCGCGATGGCGCCGCTTTCACTGCGCACCGGCACCGCGCGCGCCAGGTGCCAGCGGTACTGGCCGTCGCACTTCCTGCGTAGACGGTGCTCGATTTCGTAGGGCTCCCCCGAGCTCATGGACTGTCTCCAGAGCGCCGCGGTGCGCTGCATGTCGTCCGGATGGAGCGGCATGCCGGCCTCCCCCCAGTGCGCATCGCGCGCCAGCCCGCTGTAGTTGTACCACCAGTCGTTGTACCAGTCGATGAAGCCGTCGGGCCGCGCGGTCCAGACGATTTGCGGCAGCGCGTTGGCGATCAGGTGGAAGCGGGCCTCGCTTTCCTCGATGGCGCGGCGCGCCCTGTCCTGCTCGGTGATGTCGGTCCCGGTTACCAGCACCCCGTCGACCATGCCGCTGGCGCCGAACAGCGGATGCCATGCGAAGTCGTAGTAGGCCTCGCTCACACCGCTGCCCGCCGCCGCCGGCAACAGCATTTTCTGGCGGTGCAGGCGGTAGGGTGCGCCGCTGCGGTATACCCGGTCCAGGATGTCGAGGACCAGCTTCGCGCCGTCGGGTTCGACTTCCTCGAAGGTCTTGCCGATCACGTTCCCGTGCGCGAACAAGGCGGCGTGGGCGTCGTTACGCAGGAAGTAGCGATGCTCGGGACCCAGCAGCACGGCCACCGGCACCGGCACCGCCATCAGCAGCGAATGCAGGTATTCGCGCTCGTTGCTGAGGGTCCTGGTCCGTTCCTCGACGGCCTTGATTTCCATGGCCTGGGCCGAATTTTCCGACGCCAGTTCGTTGGCGCGCGTCCGGCTTTGTACGAGGCTGGTCACGTCCTCGACGCGGTGGATGATCCAGGCGAGTTCACCGGCAGCGTTGAAGACCGGCTTGTTCACCGGACTCCAGTAGCGCTCCTCGAACTCGCCGACCTCGCTGCCCCGGATTTCGATGTCGTACTTCTGGATGTCCATCCTGTCCACCATCCGGTAGGCCAGCACGCGCTCGAGCGAGGCGCGCAGCCGGGTGACGCCGGTGGCCTCGAGGTCGCGCGGGTTGTCGGGAAAGGCGTCGAACAGGTAGCGGCCCAGCAGGTCCTCGCGCGTGGTCGCGGTTGCCGCCAGATAGGCGTCGTTCACCGCGACGATCGTGAAATCGGGCGTCAACACCAGCTGGGGCGCCACTGTGGCCTCGAAGATCGCCCGATAGTCCAGTGGGGTATCCGCCGGCTTACCTGTCGTTTCCATCGTTTCCGACTCCTGGAGGGTTCGCCCGTGCGCAGCTTGATACAGTACAGCGGTGTCCGATTTTGCATCGCACGCAATGCTTCATGGATATGCTAGGCCCCGAGGCGGCTGAAGGCGCGCGCCACGGCGGCGTGGGCGTCCTGCTCGACGATGCTGTTGTGCGCCGTGATGACGCGGGTGAAGGGCCACTGCAGGATCACGCGCGCGCTGCCGGCGGCCAGCATGCGGTCGCGCGTGACCAGGCGCACCGTGCGCGGCAGGTCGAGGCGGCCGCGCACCCCGGTCAGTCGCGCGTACAGGGCCGTCCGCCAATCGAGTTCGCCGCACCAGCATTGCAGGACATCGGTCATGATCAGCGTGGCCGAGGCCTTGTGGAACCACACCACCTCGTTGACGAAGGGCATGCCGCGGATGCAGACCTGGTCGAGATCCTGCTGCCACGCCGGCTCGACCGTGTCCTTCAGCTCGATCAGGCCGGCCAGGTCCGGACGCTTGGCGGCCAGGCCGGGCGCGCCGTACAGGGCCGCCTGCGGGAACATGCGCCGGGCATGCTTCGCGAACAGGTGATGCGCGCGGTTCGGGGCGACGATGAAGGCGACCGTGCCGAGACTGCGCAGCTGATCGGCGACGGCTTCGTCGAAGCGGACCGGCGAATGGAGCCACAGGCGGCCGTCCCCGAAGCGGACCACCGTCATGCGGGACGAGACCGGCAGGCCGGCGGCGCTGAAGCCGCGTTCCATGTGCCAGAGATCGGGGGCGATTTGTTTGAGCATGGCCCTATTGTAAAATAGTTACATGCTAAGAATCAGCCTCGACGCCCTCCTCACCGTGGACACCATCGCCCGCCGTGGCAGCTTTTCCGCCGCCGCCAAGGAATTGTTCCGCGTACCTTCGACGATCTCCTATACCGTATCCAAGCTCGAGGAAGACCTCGGCGTGCAGCTGTTCGAGCGCTTCGGCCCGCGCGTGGTGCTCACGCCCGCCGGCGAGGAACTGCTGAAGGAAGGCCGCTACCTGCTGAAGGCGGCGGGCGACCTGGAAAGCCGCGTGCGCCGCGTCGCCTCCGGCTGGGAGACCGAATTCACGATCGGCATCGACTCGGCGCTGTCGCCGCTCGGCCTGGACGAGGACATCCGCGCCTTCTATGAGGTGGCGGACCAGACCCGGCTGCGCATCGTCAAGGAAGCCCTGTCCGGCACCTGGGAAAGCCTGCTCGACCGCCGCGTCGACTTCCTGGCCGGCGCCGCCGGCGAAGGACCGTCCGGCGGCGGCTACACGGCCGAGCCGATCGGCAAGCTGTCCTTCGTGTTCGCGGTCGCGCCCTCGCATCCGCTGGCCGCAGTACGCCACCGCCTGGGCAAGGCCGAGCTGAGCGAGCACCGCGCGGTGTCGGTGGCGGACTCGGTGCGCCTGCTGCAGGCGCGCACCGTGGGCCTGCTGTTCGGCCAGGACACCCTGACGGTGCCGGATATGCAGACGAAATACGACTTCCAGCTGGCCGGCCTCGGCTTCGGCTTCCTGCCCGAGGCCTGGGCCCGGCCGGCGATCGAGGCCGGGCGCCTGGTCGAGAAGGAGGTCGAGGAGCCGCGCCCGGACGAGACCCTGTTCATGGCCTGGCGCACCGGCGAGGAAGGCGCGGCCCTGAAATGGTGGCGCGAGCGCCTGCGCAGCGGGTCGCCGGTGCGGCGCATGCTGGCCATGAACTGTCCCGTGGAACGGCCGCTGCCGGGCTGATACTGCTCAGCAGGGCGCGCGCCGTACGAGTCACGGTCCTGTCATAATCGGGCTCTACACTCCGTTGCCACGAGTGAAACAGTCGAGCCCAATGGACATGAAGTCAAAACCGGATGAGGCGCTGGCCGCGCCCATCGCCGACAGCCCGGCCCTCTTCCTGAACCGCGAGATATCGCTGCTGGAATTCAACCGGCGCGTGCTGGCGCAGGCCGAGGATCCTTCGGTACCGCTGCTCGAGCGCCTGCGCTTCCTGTGCATCGTCAGCAGCAACCTCGACGAATTCTTCGAAGTGCGGGTGGCCAGCCTGCTGGCCCAGCACCGCCACCAGGCCGGCATCGACGACGGCGGCAGCGTCAACCTGGACGGCGCCAGCGAGGAATGCCGCCAGATCATCGCGCGCCAGTATGCGCTGCTGAACGACGAGATCCTGCCGCGCCTGTCCGAGAACGGCATTCACCTTCTGCGCCGCTCCGACCGCAACGCCGCCCAGAAGGCCTGGGTCAAGCAGTACTTCGACAAGGAAGTGCGCCCGCTGCTGACGCCGATCGGCCTCGATCCGGCCCACCCCTTCCCGCGCGTGATCAACAAGAGCCTCAACTTCATCGTCGAACTGGCCGGCAAGGACGCCTTCGGGCGCGGCACCGGCATCGCGATCATGAAGGCGCCGCGCGTGCTGCCGCGCGTGATCCGCCTGCCGGACGAACTGTCCGACAAGCCGGGCGCGTCCTACTGCCTGCTGTCCTCCGTCATCCAGGCCCACCTGGCCGACCTGTTCACCGGGCGCGAGGTGGTCTCCTACTCGCAGTTCCGCGTCACCCGCAACAGCGACCTGTGGGTCGACGAGGAAGAGGTCAAGAACCTGCGCCAGGCCCTGCAGAGCGAACTACACAGCCGCAACTACGGCTTCGCGGTGCGCCTGGAAGTGGGCCGCGGCTGCCCGCCCCACCTGGCCGACTTCCTGCTCGACCAGTTCTCGATCGACCGCTCGCGCCTGTTCGCCGTCGACGGCCCGGTCAACATGGGCCGCCTGCTGGAGATCGTCAACACCAATGCGCGGCCGGAACTGAAGTTCACGCCCTTCGTACCGGGCTTCCCGGCCAAGCTGGTCAACCACCGCGACATCTTCAACGTGCTGGGCCGCCAGGATGTGCTGCTGCACCATCCCTTCCAGTCCTTCGAACCGGTGATCGACTTCATCCGCTGCGCCGCCCTTGACCCCAACGTGGTGGCGATCAAGCAGACCATCTACCGCGCCGGATCCAATTCCGAGCTGATGGAGGCGCTGATCGACGCCGCCCTGCGCGGCAAGGAAGTCACCGCCATCGTCGAGCTGATGGCGCGCTTCGACGAAGAGGCCAACATCAACTGGGCCGAGCGCCTGGAAGAAGCCGGCGCCCAGGTCGTCTACGGCGTGGTGGGCCTGAAGACCCACGCCAAGCTGGCCCTGGTGCTGCGCCGCGAACCGCAGGGACTGCGCCGCTACGCCCACCTCGGCACCGGCAACTACAACCCGACCACCGCCAAGCACTACACCGACTTCGGCCTGCTGACCTCGAGCGAGGACATCACCGCCGACGTCAACGAAGTCTTCATCCACCTCACCAGCATGACGCGCCCGACCCAGCTCTCGAGCATCTGGCTGGCGCCCTTCTCGCTGCAGAAGGAAATCGTGAAGGCGATCCGCCAGGAAGCCGCGATCGCGCGCGAAGGCAAGCCGGCGCGCATCATCGCCAAGATGAATTCCCTCACCGACGAATCGGTGATCCGCGCCCTGTATGACGCCTCGAACGACGGCGTGCGCATCGACCTGATCGTGCGCGGCGCCTGCTCGCTGCGGCCCGGCGTGCCGGGCCTGTCGGAAAACATCCGGGTGCGCTCGATCGTCGGCCGCTTCCTCGAGCACAGCCGCATCTTCTACTTCCGTAACAAGCTGCAGCACGACGTCTACCTGAGCAGCGCCGACTGGATGAACCGCAACCTGTTCCGGCGTGTCGAAATCGCTTTCCCGGTGCGCTCGCCGGCCCTCAAGAAACGGGTGATCCGCGAAGGCCTGCAGGTCTACCTGAAGGACAACGTCAACACCTGGGAACTCGGCAGCGACGGCCACTACCGCCGCCGCAAGCCGCGCGGCAGCCAGGCGGCTTACAGCGCCCAGCAGCAGCTGATGGAAACCCTGGGCATGGGCACGGCCGACCAGCACGACAAGGAACTCAACCTGGAGATGACAGAACATGGAACTGATCCTGTGGCGGCACGCCGAGGCTGAAGCGCACAAGCCGGACGAAGCGGCCGACCAGCTGCGCGTGCTGACGCCCAAGGGCGCGCGCCACGCCTCGCGCGTCGGCGCCTGGCTCGACCGCCAGCTGCCGGCCCAGTGCCGCATCCTGTCCAGCCCCGCCACCCGTTGCGTGCAGACCGCCGAGGGACTGGGCCGCAAGTTCCAGACCGTCGACGCCCTCAATACCGACTCGACCCCGCAGGCCATCCTCGAAGCGAGCGGCTGGCCGAATGCGCGCCTGCCGGTGGTCATCGTCGGCCACAACCCGCTGCTGGGCCAGGTGGCTTCCCTGATCTTCTGCGGCGAGCCGCATGAGTGGAAGATCCGCAAGGCCAGCGTGCTCTGGATCGCGCACAAGGGCGAGTCGGATCCGGCGCCTTTCGTGCGCCTGGCCGTGGGACCGGACCTGGTCGGGAAGCTGCGCTGATCGCCTTGGTAGCCGGCGGGGCCGTCCAGGCCCCGGCTTGCCGTGGTCCTTGATTACACTGTCGGTTAGTTGCAGATCTGCCGCCTAGTGCGCTCACTTCAGGCTTTGCAGCGCCTGCGCCAGGCCGGGATAACGGAACACGAAACCTTCCCGCTCCAGCCGCGCCGGCACCACCCGCTGCCCCTCCAGCAGCAGGTCGGCCTGCTCGCCCAGCGCCAGCCGCAGCGGCCAGCCCGGCGTCGGGATCAGCGCGGGACGGTGCCAGATACGGGCCGCGATGCGGCTGAACGCCGCCTGGCTCACGCATCCGGGCGCCGTGAAATTGGTGGCGCCGCGCCGCCCTTCCCCCTTCACCGGCAGCGCCTGCCGCCAGCGGTGCGCGATGGCCCTCACCAGGTCATCCACGTGGATCCACGACAGCCACTGGCGCCCGCCGCCCAGGCTGCCGCCCAGCCCCAGCCGGATCGGCAGCAGCAGCATCGGCAGCGCTCCGTCCTTGCCCAGCACCAGGCCGAAGCGCATGCACTCGACCTGCACGCCAGATTGCGCGGCCTCACCCGCCGCCTCTTCCCATTCGCGGCACAGGTCCGACATGAACATCGGCTGCGGCGGTGCGCTCTCGTCGAGGGCGGCCTGGTCGCCGATCTCCTGGATGCCGTAATAGCCGATCGCGGACGCCGACAGGAACAAGAATGGCTTGTGCGCCGCCCCTGCGATCCAGTCGACCACGCCGCGCGTGAGCCCGATGCGGCTGCGGCGCAGCGCCTCCTTGCGCCTGGCGCTCCAGCGCGGCCCGAGGATGCGGGCGCCGGCCAGGTTGACCACCACCTCGGCCTTCGTTGCCGGGTCCAGCCCGTCCATCGAGGCGATGCAGCGCACCCTGCCGCCGAAGAGCCGCGCGGCCTGTTCCGGCTGCCGCGTCAGGGCGATCACCTGGTGGCCGTCGCGCAGCAGCGCATCCACCAGGTGCTGGCCGACGAAGCCGGTGGCGCCGGTCACCAGCACGCTGCGCTTCGTCTCGTCGAACACGATCGGCTCCGATGCCTGGATGCCGGTGGCGGGTTTCATGTGCTCTCCTTGTCGTTGGGGCCGAGGAAGCGGGCGACCTTGCCGCCCATTTTCAGCATGCGCTGCAGGGTTTGCGGCGACAGGTGCCGGTAATCGTCGAAGCCGGCGCTGAGCATCTCGAGGAAGTCGAGCGTGGTCTGCATGCGGGCCAGGGCGGCGGCGTCGAGCTCGCGGTCCTGCGTGCCCTCGATCGCGCATTCGCGCAGCACGCTCAGGGTCGGGTCGATCTCGCGGCGCTTGCGCTCCTCGACGATGACCCGGAAGATTTCCCAGACATCCTGCAGCGCCGTGAAGTGGTCGCGGCGGTCGCCCAGCACGTGGGACACGCGCACCAGCTTCCAGCTCTGCAATTCCTTCAGGCTGTTGCTGACGTTCGAGCGCGCCACGCCCAGAGTGTCGACGATGTCGTCGGCGGTCAGCGGCCGCCCCGCCAGGAACAGCAATGCGTGGATCTGGGCGACGGTGCGGTTGACGCCCCAGCGGGTGCCCATCTCGCCCCAGTGGAGGATGAATTTCTGCGCGGTCGGGCTGCTCAGCATGGTTTTCTCTTATTTCTGTTAATGCAGAAATTAAAGAACATACTGAAATGATTGTCAAATCATTTTCAACAATTATGCCGGGCCGGCTCCTTATTGATGCACAGTGCCCTACCACCCAGGCGTATTTACCGATGACATCCATCCTCCCGACTTTCCAGGCCATGGCGCATCGACTGGACAACGATGCGCTTCGCCGGCATCGCCAACCGGCGCATGTTCGATACCGTCCATGCCGTCGAATGGGACGGCGAGGAATTCGTACCGCTGCTGCCGGCTACCGACCAGCAGCCGCCCTCGACAAGGCCTGAGCGCTGCGGGATGCGTTTCCCATAGAACCTTACAACATCGAAAAGGAATTAACCGGTGAACGTTGACGTTCGCCGCCGTGCCACGTTGGTGCGCGGGAAGCCATGAAGGGGGTTTGACATGCGTACGATATTGACGTTGACGCTGGCACTGCTGGCCGGCTGCACAACGCAAGCGGACCGGGCCGCGCAACAGCAGCGCGAAGTGGACGAAATGATCGCGGTCTACGGGCCGGCCTGCGAAAGGCTGGGAAATGCGCGCGACTCCGAGCAGTGGCGCTCGTGCATCCTCACGATGGACACCAGGCACGCCATCGAGCGCTACCGGACTTCGCCGACGACGACGACCTGCTTCGGCCATCGCGGTTTCTTCAACTGTTCAAGCTTCTAGACGAGCTTCTAGACCTGCGCCACCTGGAAGCCGACCCCGACCTCGGCCCAGGCGGCGACTTCCTTCTCGAACCAGGCCGCCACGGTCGGATGCTGCTTCAGCCAGCCGCGCGGCGTATCGATCTCGATGCGGTTCTTCATGCGCAGCTTCAGGGCGTCGACGTCGGCGTCCACGCGCGCATGCATGAACACGGCCGCCAGCCGGATCGCCAGCACCGCGCGCGCCAGGTCGGGTGTGCCCAGTGCTTCCCTCACCTTGCGCAGATTGCCCTTCTGGGCCAGCACGATGGTGCTCAGCAGGCGCTGTTCGCGGTTGGTGAAGCCCGGCAGGTCGGCATGCTCGACGATGTAGGCGGCGTGCTTGTGGGCGCCGGTGTGCGAGATCGCCTGGCCCACCTCGTGCAGCATGCAGCTCCACAGCAGCTGGCGGCGCGTCGCGTCGTCGGCCGGGCCCAGCCTGTCGTAGAGCTGGCGCGCGATCGAGGCGGTGCGCAGGGCGCGCTGCTCGTCGACGCCGAAGCGGCGCATGCAGTCCTGGATCGCGCTGTCGCGGCGGTCGCTGCGGCGGGCCCGCAACTCCAGGTCGGACAGCACGCCAAGGCGCAGCCCGGCGTTGATGGCGTTCATCGCGCGTACCCCGAACTCCTCCATCGCGCCCAGCAGCACGCTGAGGCCGCCGGCCATCACGATCACGCGTTCGCGTTTGATGCCGGGCAGGTCGAAGGCGTCGGCGTGGCCGGCTGCGATCAGCCTGTCGCGCAGCACCAGCATGCTGTCGAAGGACATGGTGCCGTCGCCGAGCCGGTTGCGGGTGATGACCTCGTTGATCGCGCGGATCGTGCCGGACGAGCCGTACACGGCCTGCCAGCCGTGGGCGCGGTACTGGGCGGCGGCATCCTCGAAGCGGGCGCGGGCGCCGTTGACGGCGGCTTCGAAGGCGGCGGTGTCGATGCGCCCGCCGGGGAAATAGGTGGCGCTCTGCGGATGGGTGCCGATGCTGAAGGATTCGACCAGCCGGATCTCGTCGCCGCGGCCGGCGATCACCTCGGTCGAACCGCCGCCGACGTCGATCACCAGGCGCTGCTCGCCCGGCCGGCCGAGCGCGCAGGACACGCCCATATAGATCAGCCGCCCCTCTTCCTCGCCCGAGATCACTTCGATCGGATGGCCGATCGCCGCTTCCATGCGCGGCAGCAGGGCCTCGGCATTGGTGGCGACGCGCATGGTGTTGGTGGCGACCACCCGCACCGCGTCCAGCTTGTGCTGGCGCAGGAGGGCGCCGAGGCCGTGCAGGCTGCGCACCGCCGTTTCCATCGCATCGCTGCTCAGCGCGCCGTCGGGCTGCAAGCCGGCCGCAAGGCGGATCGGGTCGCGCGCGGTGCGCACGATGTGCATCTGGCCGGCGATCGGTTCGCCGATGTGGAGGCGGAAGCTGTTGGAGCCCAGGTCGACGGCTGCGTACATGAAATTGAAATAGGTCCGGGGTGGCGTTGTGTGCAGTATAGCCGCCATGGACGCCGGACCGGTTTCCATCTCACTTCAGTGCTTCGTCCAGCACCCTGCCCTCGGCGCCGGCCGGAGCGCGCAGGCGCAGCAGGTGGGCCAGGGTCGGCGCGATGTCGACCACCTCGGCATAGTGCGGCACGGCGCCGCTGCGGATCCATGGCCGGCCCATCAGAACCAGCGGCACCTGGGTGTCGTAGGCGTAGGGCGTGCCATGGGTGGCGCCGCTGTCGCCACTGCCGAAGGACGAGTAGGCGGTCGGCACCAGCAGCAGGTCGCCGGACAGCTCGCGGTTCCAGGCCCGCTGCATCAGCAGCGCCAGCCGCGATTTTCCGGCCACGCCCTGCTCCAGCTGGCTGCGGGTGAAGACCTCGGCGATGCCGAAGCGCTTGCCCAGCTCGGCCTCGAGACCGGCGACGAGCGGCTTCTGGTCGATGCGGCGGGCGTCGAGGTGGCGGCTGTTCGAGAACTCGGCGGTATTCGCGAAACCGTGGTCGGCGGTCAGCACCACCAGTACCTGGTCCTTGCCGACGCGCTGGTCGAGGTAGCGGAAGAACTTGCCGAGCATGCGGTCGAGCTGCTGCAGGTGGTCGTGCGACATCCGGCTTTCCGGGCCGTAGGCGTGGTTCACGTAGTCGTGGCCGGACAGGCTGACGCCCAGCAGGTCGGTGGCGCCGCTGGCATTGCTGCCGAGCCGCTCGCCCTCGACGGCGGCCTGGGCGAATTCCAGGGTCAGCTCGTCGATGGCCGGGCTGGCCTTCAGGCGCGTGTAATAGTCGGCGGCCGGCTCCCCGCTTTCGCTGTAGAAGGTGAAGGGAAAGCGGTTGGGACTCTTCAGGCTGGGCTCGGGGTCTGCGGCATCGTCGACGTAAGCGCCGGCGGGCAGCAGCGGCTTCCAGGACTTCGCGTAATAGCGGTCCTGGGGCTTGCCCTGCCTGAAGCGCTCGGCCCAGGCCGGGTGCTGCTGCATGTAATACGTGCTCGACGCGAAGTCGCCGGTCTTGTCCATGAACATATAGGCGGTGCCGGTCTTGCCGGCCAGGAGGATGGCGCCGCGGTCCTTGCCCGACACCGCCACCACCTTGCTGCGGTTGCCGGTAGCGTAGCGCAACTGGTCGCCGAGTGTGTCGACGCGCAGCCTGGCCGGCGAAGTGCCGTCATGCTCGCCGGTCTCTTCGCCGATGTACTTGTAATTCGCATCTTCGGTGCAGTAGACCAGGCGGCCGCTGGCGTCGATCCAGTTGTTGCCGATGATGCCGTGGCGGTAGGGATAGGCGCCGCTCAGTACCGCCGAGTGGCCGACCGCCGTCACCGTCACGCCGTGGGCCTGGTGGGCGTTGGTGAAGTAGCTGCCCTGCTCCAGCAGGCGGCGCAGGCCGCCGTCCGGCGCGAACTGGCCGCGGTAGCGCTGCAGCTGCTCGGCCGGCAGGCCATCGATCACCATCACCAGCACCAGCCTGGGCGGCGGGGTCGCGCGAAGCGGCGCGGCGGCCGTGTGGAGGGAGGCGCCGGCAAGCAGCGAGGCGCAGGAAGCAAGGAGGAAGCAGCGCTTGATGGATGTCATCCACGCATTGTAGGCAGCCCGTATGTCAATTTGATGACATTCCCATCACATCAGCGGCTACGGGACGCCGCCGCCGAGTTGCTTGTTTGCCGCAAGCGCCGCAGCCGCGGCCACGGCCACCGCTCACATCGTCCAGCTCATCCCCACCATCCCGGAACGCAGCGACATCATGCACTGGCGCGGCGTCGACTTCCACGGCGAGACGGCGCTGGGCGGCAGCGGCTTCCTGGACCGCGGCTACGACGACGTCGGCCAGTCGGGCGCCGTGAAGATGTCGAATGCCGGTTCGATCGGCAGCATGCTGCTCGACGCCCGCGCGACCACCAGCTTTGCCCTGGGCATGGACGGCCGGGTCGAGGCCACCGCCACTTCGTGCTGGATACAGTTCCTGCTCTCACCGCATACCGAGGTGGTGCTCGGCTCCAGCGCCCAGGCCAGCGGCAGCGTCACCGACACCGAGCTGCAGGAGTACGCGCGCGCCCAGAGCGAGATGAACGTCCGGCTGGCGTTCGCGGACGGCAGGGTCGGTTTCTGGTCGAACGGGCTGAGGTCGGGAGCTTCCACCAGCGCCCCGGGACTGCCGTCGAGCTTCGTCGGGCAGCAGAACTTCGACATCATCTTCCGCAACGACAGCGACGCCGTCGCCTCCGGCTATGTGGTTGCCGCTGCCTTCGTCTGGACCTCGTCCGCCGCCCTGCCCGTGCCCGAACCGTCGATGGCCTGGATGCTGGGCCCCGGCCTGCTGGTACTGGGCTGGCGTGGGCGTGCCGGCCGTGATTCCGCTGGCCGCCAGCGCCGTCACCGGCAAGGGCGGCAAGTGGTGAGCGCATGATGAGCGCCCAGGCGCGGTCCTCGAAGCGCTCCGGGTTCTCGTAGGTGCCGAACCGCCAGTCCCGCCGGGAGATGTCGCCGTGCTTGGTCTTGGGATGTGTCGTACGCCACCTTGAATTTTGTGGAATTCCTCAATTTGTATGGGTAACAAGGAGGAATGAGTGTTACTGTGAATCACCTGTGATTTCGCAGGCTCAACCTTGCGCCGCGCTACGGTCCGCCGCAGTCAGAGGAACGTAGCAATGTTACCGTCAAGAAAATTGCGCATTGTTGTCATTGATGACAACAGTGATTCGGCCGATATGTTTGGCTGGTTGCTCGAAGCGGATGGGCATGAAGTGAGAATTGCCTACTCCGGTCAAGTTGGACTCGACATCTCCCAGGCCTTCGATCCTCAAGTAATTTTTTGCGATCTCGGCATGCCGACCATGTCCGGTTATGAGTTCGCAGAACATCTGAGGTTGCGAGACTTCTACGGGCAACAGCCTTTGCTCGTCACAATTTCAGGATGGGGCGACGAGGAAGCGCGTAGGCGCACCCATGCTGCCGGGTTTGATTTCCACTTGGTCAAACCTGCAAACATCGGGGCAGTCCGCGATTTGCTCGACATTCACATCAAGACGCTCGCTTTCGACGCAGACTGAGTCGAGATCGTGAACATGGACCATTAGCGAAGCAGACGGTCGGCACGGCCCAGTGCACGAAGCCCGGGCAGGAACTCAGATCGGATCCGTCGCCAGCCTCGAGCGCCGCACCGGCGCCTTGATGCCCTAGCGCAGCGCCGACTGGCGCACCAGCCGCTCGAACCAGGGTGGCGCGTCGGGCGCGATCACGATGCTGCGCAAGAGCTGGAAGGATCGATAGGCACTACGATTCCGGACTGAAATGACTCCGGAATCGGATCACACCCGTGCGGTCGATGATGACCCGCACTTCCTTCTCGTACTCGTAGGCCTTGGTCTTGTAGGCGAAGATGCGCGCATAGGCGGGCGAGACGTCCAGCTTGGGATCGCTCCAGTGCTTGACGTACTCGACCCGCTCGATCGCGATATCGTATTCCGTTTCCACCCCGCGCAGGGTGTCCGCCAGCTGGCCGACGGTGCTGGTCAGCGCCACCGCGCATGCCGACTTGCCGTACAGCGCCCACATGGCGGCGCTGTCGTCCTGGTTGCGGTGCCAGCAATTGATGAAAACGGACTGCCGCATGCGCCGCTTGAACTGTTCGTAGGTGTAGTCGATCTCACCTTTCGCATAGGCGTCGCTGATCTGTTGCCGCAGCGAAGGCGTGAACGCGCCTTCGAACTTGTCGCTGAAATGGTCGGCGCGGCAGAAGTCCAGATAGCGCCACAGCACAGTGTCCGGCCTCAACTGATCGTTGATCCTTGGTTCGAGAAAGTTTCTTGCTTCGAGGGTGTCCATCGCTACATCATGCTGTTTCGAGTCACAAACAGGTTTGTACAATTCTAGTGCGACGGGCGCTGCCGGCACTGACGGCATCTCCCGTGCGCTTGTAGGAATGCAGGAAGGGATAAGGATTGATGGCGCCACCCGCCGTATAGATGCCGTAATGCAGGTGCGGCGGCGTGGTGATGGCGTTGCCGGTGTTGCCCACATAACCGACGACCTTGCCGGCATCGATGCGCATGGCGGGATGCACATCGCCGTAGCCGTCCAGGTGGGCGTAGTAATGGCGCTGGCCGCCCGGCCCCAGCACCCACACCACCTGGCCGCCGAGCCGGTTGGTGCCGACCCGCATCACTATGCCTTCGGTGGCCGACAGCACCGGCGTGCCGCGTCTGGCGAAGATGTCGATGCCTTCGTGCCTGCGGCCCTCGCTGCGCGCCCCGCCCCAGGTATCGACCAGGCGCGCGGGCGTCACGCCCGCGACCGGCACCGGCAGCGTGGCCGGCGTCGGCATGGCGCCGAGGCGGATGGCATAGGCGAGGTTTTCCAGCCAGGGCCGCATCACGCCTTCGAGGGCGATCAGGACGAGGGCAATGGCCAGGCTACGGACGAAAGTGCGCATGGTGGGCATATGGGGCCGGGCGGCAGGATTCCCAGCGCTGCGGGCGCCGCCTCCCGGATGGCTGTGCAAGAATGAAAGGCCCAACCTGGATACGTACTGCGATGACCCAGACCGTTTCCACCATCGGCCACTCGAACCGCTCGATCGAGGAATTCGTCGAGCTGCTGAAGCGCAACCATATTGCCTGCGTGCTCGATATCCGCACGGTGCCGAAATCGCGCCACAACCCGCAGTTCGGCCAGGACCAGTTGCCCGCCTCGCTGGCCGCGGCCGGCATCGAATACCGCTACCTGGCCGGCCTCGGCGGCCTGAGGAAGCCGCGCCCGGATTCGCCGAACGGCGGCTGGCGCAACACCTCCTTCCGCGGCTACGCCGACTACATGCAGACCGAGGAGTTCGCACGCAACGTCGATACGGTCATCGAACTGGCGCAAGACCGCCGTTGCGCCCTGATGTGCGCCGAAGCCGTGCCGTGGCGCTGCCACCGTTCGCTGGTGGCCGACGCGCTGCTGGTGCGCGGCATTCCGGTCGAGGAAATCATCGGCCCGCAAACGCCGCGCCCGCACAAGCTGACGCCCTTCGCCCACGTGGATGGCCTGCGCATCACCTACCCATCGGACACCCAGCGCCAGGAGGAAGCTCAGGGCGACCTGTTTTGAGATTCAATCCGGCATCGCCTGCAGGTTGGTGCGCACCCGCGCCAGCAGGTCCCGCAACGCGTCCTGCTCCTTTGCCGTGAAGCCCCGCAGCGCCTGTTGCTTCAGCCGGCCGTCATTGCCGTGCAGGGCGGCGTGCACGGCGCGGCCCTCGGCGGACAGGCTCAGGCGCGAACTGCGGCGGTCCGCCTCGTCGGCCTGGACTTCCAGCAGGCCGCGCTCGCGCAGCGCACGGATCTGGCGCGCCACCTGGGCCTTGTCGCGGCCGGAATGCGCCACCAGCTCGCTCTGGGTGGCGCCGGGATGGCGGGCGAAGAAGCCGAGCGCCTTCACCTCCATATGCGCGAGATCATTGGGCCCGTCGCGCAGGCTGCGCTGCTGGGCCGAGCGGTAGAGATGCATGATCGCGTGCATGGTCTCGAGGACGTCGTCGACCGGACGCCCGGCATGTTGGTTGACTTGATCAACTTGTTTCGGCATAATGGATGACATTATCAACTAATTTTCGGAGTGACGATGACTGACGTTCACACCCAAGACACGACACCGCTGCTCCAACGCGTACGCCACGAACTCAAGCTGCGCGAACTGGAAGTCAGCAACATCGACACCCTGTCTCCCGGCTTCCTCGGCATCACCTTCACGGGCGAGGCGCTGGCGGACTTCACTTCGCTGTCCTTCGACGACCACGTCAAGCTCATGTTCGATGAGGGCGGCGAACAGGTTCGGCGCGACTATACCCCACGCCGCTTCAGCCGGGAAGCGCGCGAGCTGGTGATCGAGTTCGCCGTCCACGGCCACGGCAAGGCCTCCGACTGGGCGCGCAACGCGAAGACCGGCGACCGCCTGCTGGTCGGCGGCCCGCGCGGCTCGATGATCGTGCCGCTGGAACTGGGCTGGCACCTGCTGGTGGGCGACGATACCGCCCTGCCGGCGATCTCGCGCCGCCTGGAAGAACTGCCGGACGGCAGCCGCGCCTTCGTCTTCGCATTGGCCGACGAGGCCGACCGCCGCGACTTCGCGAGCCGGGCCAGGGTCGAGCTGCACTGGGCGGCCACGAGCGAGGAACTGCTGGCGGCGCTGGAGAAGTTGACGCTGCCGGCCGCCCAGGCCGGCTTCGCCTGGGGCGGCGGCGAAGCCTCGCTGATGGCGCGGGTGCGCCAGGTGCTGGCCGACAAGGGCGTGCCGAAGCAGCATATGCGGGTGTCTAGCTACTGGAAACGGGGCGTGGCCGACCATCATCACGAGGAACTAAGCTGAGCCGCCCATCCCGCTCCAGCACGAAGCGGTCGAAATCGCTGGCCAGGAAGAGCCGGCCGGCATACACCTCGCGCGCCTCGCGCTCCAGGTCGGCCATGCTCAGGCCATTCTTGTCATTCTGCTGGTAGCGCGGGCTGAAATGGGTCAGCACCAGATTCGGCACCCCGGCCCGGCTCGCTGCGAGCGCCGTCATGCGGGCGGAACTGTGCCGCGGCCCCGGCCCGACCTTCTTCAAGACCTCTTCCGTGTAGGTCGCCTCGTGGATCAGCACTTCGGCGTCCCGCGCCTCCGCGGCCAGCAGCTCCGGGCTGTCGTTGTCGCCGCCGACGATCACCTTCCTCGGCTTGCGGCCGGGCAGCAGCCAATCCCGCGGGTCGAGGACGCGGCCGTCATCCAGCACCACCTGGCGGCCGTGCTGCAGCTCGCCCCAGGCGGCGCCGCGCGCCACCCCGCCCACGTCCAGTTTCGCCGTGTCCAGCTTGCGCTCGACCTCCCTCTCCGTGAAGCTGTAGGCCCAGGAAGGCATGCGGTGCGACAGCGGCGTCGCCACGACCCGCAGGTCGGGCAGCACATCGATCTCGCCGCCCCGGGTGACGTCGACGTAGTCGATCGCGAACGGCAGGCCCAGCTCGGTGGTCGCCATCACGCCCTCCAGGAAAGGTCGCAGCTGGGGCGGCCCGACCAGGGCCAGCGGCGCGGTCCGGTTCAGCATGCCGGCGCTGGCCAGCAGGCCGGGCAGGCCGTAGCAGTGGTCGCCGTGCATGTGGGTGATGAAGATGGCGCGCAGTTCGTGCAGCGACCAGCTGGTGCGCAGGATGCGGTGCTGGGTGCCTTCGCCGCAGTCGACCAGCGACCAGTGGCGCGCCGCGCGCGCGCCGCCCAGCGAGCGCAGCGCCAGCGCCGTCACGTTGCGGGTCCTGCTCGGGGTGCCGGATGAGGTGCCGAGGAACTGGAATTCCATGCCTTGCCTTCCTGTGATGGGATACAGCGCATTATCGGGCCGTTTCGCGCCTCCGGCGGCCGGTTTCGCGCCGCCAAAACCGGGCTTCGTCATTTCGCGCTTGCCCGCGCCGCCCGCTCTGGCGACAATTCCATGCATATTAGCAATCAGGAAAGCCGATGAGCACACTTTTTCCCTCCGCCGGTCCGGGCCCGGCGCCACGCCGCCCCCTGCTCGCCTTTGCCGGGATCTTCGGGCTCACCGTGCTCATCAGCGGCTGGGCAGCGGTCCTGATGACGCTGGCGGCGGGCCGTCCGGACCAGCTGTACACCGAGCTGATCGTCTCGCTCTGCATCGGCATGGTCGCCCTGGTGATGGTGCTGGGCGCACGGCGGGTTTTCTGGCGCGACCGGGTGCGGCACAGCCGCTGGCGCTTTGCCCTGCTGGCCCTGCTGGTGCCGGCGGCGCCGGTCATGCATTACCTCGGCCTGAGCATCGGCAGCCTGATCCTCGGCCTCGACATGCCGGGTCTCGCCCATTACTTCACGGTACCGCGCTTCAGCATGGTCCTGTTCACCATGCTCAGCTGCTTCGGCCTGCTCGGCATCATCGTCGCCCGCGAACGCATGGACCGCATCAAGCTCGAGCGCAGCGAAGCCCATGCGCGCGCCGAGACCGTCGAGCGCCAGGCCCTGCAGGCCCAGTTGCGCCTGCTGCAGGCCCAGATCGAGCCGCACATGCTGTTCAATACCCTGGCCAACCTGCAGGGCCTGATCGCCATCGACCCGCAACGCGCCGGCCAGATGCTGGACCAGCTGATCCAGTACCTGCGCGCCACCCTCAGCGTGTCGCGTGACGAGACCACCACGCTGGAACAGGAATTCGCCGCCCAGGAGGCTTATCTGGGCCTGATGCAGGTGCGCATGGGCGCCCGCCTGGCCTACCGCTGCAGCCTGCCGGAAGAGCTGCGCACGGTGCGCCTGCCGACCATGCTGCTGCAGCCGCTGGTGGAAAACGCCATCGTGCACGGCCTCGAGCCGAAGGTGGACGGCGGTACGGTCACGATCGCCGCCGCCCGCAATGGCGACATCCTGGAGATCAGCGTGCGCGACACCGGCCTCGGCCTCGGCAGCGCCCCATCGCGCAAGGGGACCGGCGTCGGCGTGGCCACCACCCGCGAGCGCCTGCAGGTGCTGTACGGCGCGCGCGCGAATGTCGAACTGTCCCCGGCCGCGCCCCAGGGTGCGGTCGCCCGTATCCACCTTCCCCTGGAGTTCCCATGACCGCATCGATGACCGCAGCCCGGCCCGTCCGCGCCCTGATCGCCGAAGACGAACCCATACTCGCCGCCATCCTCGCCCAGTCGCTGCAGCGCCTGTGGCCCGGACTCGAGCTCCTCGGGCCAGCGCCGAACGGCCTGGCGGCGGTCGAGCAGGCGCTGGCGCTGCGTCCGGACGTGCTCTTCCTCGACATCAAGATGCCCGGCCAGACCGGCCTCGAAGCCGCCGAGGAACTGGCCGAGCGCTGGGACGCCGCCCAGCCCTTCCCGGAGGTCGTGTTCGTGACCGCCTACGACGACTATGCGCTGAAGGCCTTCGAGCAGGCGGCCGCCGACTACGTGCTGAAACCCGTCAGCGACGAGCGCCTGCGCCGCACCGTCGACCGCCTGCGCCAGCGCCTTGGCAGCGCCGGCGGCCCGGCCCATGACGGCGGCATGGCGGCCCTGGTCGAGCAGATGCGCGCCCTGCTGCCCCAGGTTGCGGCGCCGGAGCGCCTGAGCGTGATCCGTGCGGCGGTCGGCAATGTGGTGCGCATGATCCCGGTGCAGGACGTGGTCTATTTCCAGGCCCTGGACAAGTACGTCACCGTGGCTACCGCCGACAGCGAGGCCCTGATCCGCCTGCCGCTCAAGGAATTGCTGTCCCAGCTCGACCCGGACCTGTTCTGCCAGGTCAGCCGCGGCGCCATCGTCAACATGAAGCAGGTGGCCAGCGCCAGCCGCGACGAGATGGGCAAGCTGACCCTGGCCCTGCACGGCCGCAGCGACCGCCTGAAGGTCAGCCCGCTGTTCGCCCACCTGTTCCGGCAGATGTAGCCGCTCTCAGTCCTCGATTTCTTCGGGCGACGTCTCCGGCGCCGCCAGCACGTCCTCGATGGCGGCGTCCGGCGCCACATTGGTCACCTGCAGCACGTTGGAGGCGATGTTCACGAAGGCCGGCGCCGCCACCTGGCCGCCGTAGTGGTAGCGGCCCGAGGGCTCGTCGATCATCACCGCCACGATGAAGCGCGGCGCCGACATCGGCACGATGCCGACGAAGGAGGCGATGTACTTGCGCGGGAAGACATAGCGCCCGTTCTCGGCCTTGTAGGCGGTGCCGGTCTTGCCGCCGACCCGGTAGCCGGGAATGCGCCCGTTCCTGGCGGTGCCCTGCACCACCACGTTCTCCAGCATCTCACGCATCGTGCGCGCGGTGGCCGGCGAAATCACCTGGGTGCCGGCGGGCGTTCCGCTGCCCTTCTCCAGGGTCAGCGGGACCACCTTGCCGTCGTTGGTGAAGATCGTGTACGCGCGCGCCAGCTGCAGCAGCGAGACCGCGATGCCGTTCCCGTAGCTCATGGTGGCCTGCTCGATCGGTCGCCAGGAACGGTAGGGCCGCACCCGTCCGGCGGCGGCGCCGGGAAAGCCCAGCTGCGGCTGCTGGCCGAAGCCGAGGCTGGTGAACATCTCCCACATGTCCTTCGCCGGCAGGCCCAGGGCCAGCTTGGCGGTGCCGATGTTCGAGGAATAGCGCAGCACGTCGCTGACGTTGATGACGCCGTGCGCGCTGGTGTCCGAGATCGGCGCGCCGTTGATCACGTAGCGTCCCGGCCCGGTATCGACCATGGTGTCCGCCGTCACCTTGCCGCGGTCGATCGCCAGCGCCACCGTGAAGGGTTTCAACACCGAACCCGGTTCGTAGATGTCGGTGATGGCGCGGTTGCGCAGCGCCGGCCCTTTCAGCGCGCCGGCGTCGTTGGGGTCGTAGCTCGGGTAATTGGCGAGCGCGAGGATTTCGCCGGTGTGCGCATCGACCACGATGGCGCCGCCGGCCTTGGCCTGGAACTTCTCGACCGCCTCCTTCAACTGTTTCGAAGCGACGTACTGGACCACGCTGCTGATCGACAGCACCGAGTCCTTGCCCGGCTGCGGCCTGAGGTCGGTGCCGACATCCTCGACGATGTTCCCGAGCCTGTCCTTGATGACGCGCCGGTGCCCGGACGCGCCCTCGAGCCGGGCCTGGTGAGCCAGCTCGATCCCTTCGAGCCCCCTGCCCTCGCGGCCGACGAAGCCGACCACGTGGCTGGCCATGTCGCCCTGGGGATAGACGCGGCGGAAGCCATCGGTGAAGCCGACCCCGCGGATCTTCATGGCGGCGAGCTGGCGGGCGACGGCGGGATCGACCTGGTTCTTCAGGTAGACGAAGTTCTTCGCGGTGTCGATGCGCTTGGCGATCTCCGCCTCTTGCAACTGCAGCACGCCGGCCAGGCGGCGCAGGGTGTCGGGTTCGGCCTCGCGCAAGTCTTCCGGGATCGCCCACACCGTCACCGCCGGCACCGAGGTCGCGAGCGTGTGGCCGGCGCGGTCGACGATGCGGCCGCGGGTTCCCGGCAAGTCGAGGGTCCGCGCATAACGGTAGGAACCCTGCTTCTGCAGGAACTCGCCGGAATACACCTGCAGCCAGACGGCGCGCACGGCCAGGCCGACGAAGGCGCACAGCAGCACGCACTGCACCACGCTGGAGCGCCAGCGCGGCAGGCTGTCGGCCAGCAGGGGGTTGGCGGCGAAGGGCCGGCCATTGCGTGCCGCCACGCGGCTTTTTCGGGTGAATCTTCCGATCATTCTTGTTCTTTCAGGGGGTAGCCCGGTACCCGTTGTGAATCGAAGGCAGGTAATGTAACGTAGTGCACCGTGGAGGTTTAGCGCACATCGGATATGAAACATCGACAAACGGACACCTCATCGGCCGACATCGAGGCATTGCAGGCCCTGCGGACCCTGCCGCGGCCGGTCTACGGCCACCTGCACGGCCTGCCGAACCGCGCGATCGGACAGCGCCACCGCCATCCCTGGGCCCAGTTCTCGTACGCGGTACGCGGCGTGCTGGAAGTGATCACCGACAGCGCGCGCTACATGGCGCCGCCGCTGCACGCGGTGTGGGTGCCGGCCGGCGCGCCGCATGCCGTGCACCGCTTCGAGGGCACCGAGATCCGCAGCCTGTACGTCGATCCGGCGGCCGTCGCCGATAGCGGCGGCGGCTGCCGGGTGGTGACGGTCGCGCCCCTGCTGCGGGAACTGATCCGCAGCTTCAGCGAATTCCCGGTCGAGTACGACGAGGCCGGCGAGCAGGGACGCCTGGTGGCGGTCCTGCTCGACCAGCTGGCGCGCGCGCCCCAGGCCGGCCTGGCGCTGCCATGGCCGGGCGACTCTCGCCTGCGCAAGATCTGCCGCGAACTCGAAGCGCACCCGGACAGCGCGCGCACGCTGTCCGCACACGCGGCCCGCCTCGGGGTCTCGGAAAAGACCCTGAGCCGGCTGTTCCTGCAGCAAACGGGACTGAGCTTCCGCGCCTGGCGCCAGCGCCTGCGCATCCTGGCCGCCCTGCCCATGCTCGAACGCGGCCACCGCGTGACCGACGTTGCCGTGGCCTGCGGCTACGACAGCATGTCGGCCTTCATCGCCGCCTTCCGCTGGATCACCGGCGTGACGCCGGGCGAATTCTTCCCGCGCGATCAATAGCTCACACAAACATCGAGGCGGCGACGCTGCCGAGCATGATGACGGCGCCGGCACCGGCCATGAACCGGCTGTCGCGGTGGTTGAGGCTGCGGAATTCCTGCCAGGCCACGGCCAGCAGGCAGACGCCGATGAGGGAGATGCCGTAGACGATGTTTTCCATTCATATTCTCCTTGTGGTGGTGATCATCAAGAGGTCGCTCGCGGTCTTGCCGATCAGGTCGCGGGCGCGGGACTGCCGGCACCATTCGTCCACCAGCCAGCGCTGGCCGCCGGACAGGATGACGAGGTCGGCGCCGACCGCGTTCACGTAGTTCGTGAGCGACAGCCCGGTGGGGCGCGGCAGCAAGGCCAGGGTCAGCTTCGAGCCTTCCGGCTTCAGTTCTTCCAGGGTCCTGGCGTAGGCCGTCTTGACCTCGCGTTCGAGGGTCTGGCGGCAGGCGTCGATGGCGTCGTTGCGCACGCCCGCCGTGCGCATATGGCCTTCGCCCGGCACCTTGTAGGTGTGGACGATGGTGATCCGCACGCCGGGCAGCAGGCGCGCCGCCACCTTCAGGGTCTCCAGCGACTCGCAGGAGAAGTCGCTGGCGAACACCGCATGCCTGTACGGGCGCTGCGCTTGCTGGCGGACCAGCAGGGTCGGGCACAGGCAGCTGCGCGACAGGTCGCGCATCAGGTTGAAGTTATGCAGCACCGGCCACCAGGGGTGGGCCTGCCACGCGATCGCGATCAGTCCGGGCGCGGCCTGGCCGGCGCGCCGGATCGTCGATTCGAACAGGCTGCCGAATTCGAAGGTGGCCGAGCAGCGCATGCCGAAGCGGATCAGCGCGTTCGCCGATGCCGTCTTGACGTCGTTCATGCAGCGCGCCAGGGACACGTGCTTCAGGTCGCCGCTCTCCTGTTCGGCGGGCGGGATCACGGACAGGAATTCCATGCGCCGGCTGTTCAGGGCCTGGGCCAGCATCGCCGCGCGCTGGGCGGCGTGGGCAAGCGGATTGGGGTACAGGGAGGCAAGCAGGATCGGGGTCGACACATCATTTCTCCTCTACCAGTCGTTCCAGCGCGCGGCGGCGGCCGGAGATGCGGATCGCGTCGTCGGTACCGACCAGCAGGTCGCAGGGCGGCCGGCTGATCGTCCTGAGCGCCGAGTCGAACAGCCCCGGCCATCCGCGCGCATGGCGGAAGCGCCGGCCGATCACCACCAGGTCGGCGCCGCTTTCCTCCGCGAAGTCGTCCACCACCCGGTGCGGCGGGCCGTAGCGCACCTCGCTGGACATCGACAGGCCGCTGCGGCCGGCGAAGCTGTCGACCAGGGTCTGCAGGTACTGCCGGGCCGCCACGCGGGCCCGCTCGCGGTACAGCGAGATCAGGCGCGGCTGCAGCTCCAGCTCCCGCATCAGGTTCTCGTCCGGCAGGCGGTAGGCGTGCAGGAAGATGAAGTGGGCCGAGGGCGCGAGCTGGAAGGCGGTCCTGGCCGCCGCAATGGACTCCGGCGAAAAATCGGTGGCGATCACCACCTTCCGGTACTCCCTGGCGGTGTCCGGTTTCACCAGCAGCACCGGCAGGCGGCTGCGCCGCATCACCTTCAGCGCGCAGGAAGGCAGCAGCCACTCGAGCAGGAAGTGGCGGGAGCCGGCGGCGAACAGCATCAGGTCCGCCTTCTTCTGGCCGGCGATGCGCAGCACCCGCTCGGCCGCGCCGCCGTGGTCCGCGCCGGCGGTCTCGCGCACCGCGACGCGCTCGACGGCATGCGGCACCAGGTGGAACGCCAGCTGGCCGGCGCGCTGCACCAGCCGGCAAGGCTGCCGGCCGTGGTCGGCGACCAGCAGGATTCTTTGGATGTGCGGAGCGTTCATGCGATAGCCCTCCCCGGCCGGCATGGCGCTGGCCGACGTCAACGAAATGAATGGACTGCGCGAATGCCCGGCGCGCGAAGGCGCACCGGCTCGTCAGGCAGTTCGTGTGAGGATGCTCGGGAGACGCTGAACGGCGATGCGTTCAGGTCTCGCCGAGCTCAGGAGAGGCAGGCGAGATCTCGAGTGGACAGATGCACGGGACGCGCGTGGAACACGCTGAGTCCGCGAGACAAAAGGCACTGAGCAAATTTGGTGAAAACTACGGCGACCATGCGCGACGCTTCCTTGCTATGGTTCGATGGACTAGAATCAGTATATACGACTTGGGTTTTTCGTCAACTCAGCCCGGTGCCCAGCAGTTCACGTGCCGGTGGAGGCGGATGATGATTCGTCGAATGCGCTTGCTGGGAACGGCTGCCATGGCGGCCCTGGCCCTGCTGCTGTCACTGGTCCTGCCGCCCGCCGCCCATGGCGCCGCCGGCGTCGGCGTGCTGACCGTCGACGGCGTGATCGGCCCTGCGAATGCCGACTACGTGGTGCATGGCATCGCCCGCGCCGCCGGCACCGGGCAGCAGCTCGTGATCATCAGGATGGACACGCCGGGCGGCCTCGATACCGCGATGCGCGAGGTGATCAAGGCCATCCTCGGCTCCCCGGTGCCGGTGGTCGCCTGGGTTGCGCCGAGCGGCGCCCGGGCCGCCAGCGCCGGCACCTACATCCTCTATGCCAGCCACGTCGCGGCGATGGCGCCGGGCACCAACCTGGGCGCGGCCACGCCGGTCGAGATCGGCCTCGGACAGCAGCAGCCCGAGGGACAAAAGAAACCCGCCGACGCCGGCGAAGGCTCGGCGATGACGCGCAAGCAGGTCAACGATGCCGCCGCCTACCTGCGCGGCCTGGCCCAGATGCGCGGCCGCAATGCCGACTGGGCCGAACGCGCCGTGCGCGAAGCCGTCAGCCTGAGCGCCGAGGAAGCCTTGCACCAGCACGTGATCGAGATCGTCGCGCCGGACCTGCCCAGCCTGATGGCCCAGCTCGACGGCAGGACCGTCGTCGCGCGCGGCCAGGCGCACCGCCTCGCCACCAAGGGCGTGATGCCGGCGGAATTCGCGCCGGACTGGCGCACCCAGTTGCTGGCGGCGATCACCCATCCGAGCGTGGCGCTGATCCTGATGACCATCGGGATCTACGGCCTGGTGTTCGAATTCATGAACCCGGGCCTGGTGGCGCCGGGCGTGGTCGGCGCGATCTGCCTGCTGCTGGCGCTGTACGCCCTGCAGCTGCTGCCGGTGAACTATGCGGGCCTGGCGCTGGCGCTGCTCGGCCTGATGCTGATGGTCGCCGAAGCCTTCCTGCCCAGCTTCGGCGTGATCGGCTTCGGCGGCATCGTCGCCTTCGTCGCCGGCGCGCTGATGCTGGTCGATACCGACATTCCCGGCTTCGGCATCCCGCCGGCCCTGATCGCCACCCTCGGCGTGGCCAGCGCCCTGTTGCTCATCGGCACCGCCCGCCTCGCGCTGGCGAGCCGCAGGCGTCCGCCGGCCAGCGGCGCCGCCACCCTGATCGGCGCCACCGCCACGGTGGAACGCATCGTCCAGGCCGGCGGCAGCCGCGCGGCCTGGATCCGCATCGAAGGAGAATTGTGGCAGGCGGCCAGCGGCCTGCCGCTCAGCCAGTCGCAGACGGTCAGGGTCGTGGGCCGGCGCGGCCTGACATTGGATGTCGTCCCGGTCGACCCTTCCCCAGGAGCCTGAAATCATGTTCAACGTCGGCATCGGCGTCGCCGCCCTCATCGTCCTGCTGTTTCCCCTGCTGGCCTCCGCGATCCGGGTGCTGCGCGAATACGAACGCGGGGTCGTGTTCCAGCTCGGGCGCTTCTGGGGCGTGAAAGGCCCCGGCCTCATCATCCTCATCCCGGTGGTCCAGCAGATGGTGCGGGTCGACCTGCGCACCATCGTGCTCGACGTGCCGACCCAGGACGTGATCTCGCGCGACAACGTCTCGGTCAAGATGAACGCGGTGATCTATTTTCGCGTGATCGATCCGGAAAAGGCGATCATCCAGGTGGCCAACTTCCTGGAAGCGACCAGCCAGCTGGCCCAGACCACCCTGCGCTCGGTCCTCGGCAAGCACGAACTGGACGAGATGCTGGCCGAGCGCGAGCGCCTCAACCTCGACATCCAGCAGGTGCTCGACGCCCAGACCGACGCCTGGGGCATCAAGGTCTCGAACGTCGAGATCAAGCACATCGACCTCGACGAATCGATGGTGCGCGCCATCGCCCGCCAGGCCGAGGCCGAGCGCGAACGGCGGGCCAAGGTGATCCATGCCGAAGGCGAGCTGCAGGCCTCGCAAAAGCTGAAGGAGGCCGCCTTCGTGCTGGCCCAGCAGCCGGGCGCGATGCAGCTGCGCTACATGCAGACCCTGGGCGCGATTGCCGGCGACAAGTCCTCGACCATCGTGTTTCCCATGCCGATGGAGCTGCTGGCCGGGGCAAGGGAGGCGCTGCGGCGCGAAGGCCCTCAGGCCTGACGCCGCAGCTCCACCACCTGGCCGTCGCGGTAGCGCGGGTAGAGCTCGGCCCATTGCGCGTCGAACTTGCTCATGGCCGCCTGCTTGATGTGGCCATAGCCGCGCACCTGGTCCGGCAGGGCCGCCAGCTTGAGCGCCGCTTCCTTGTTGTCGGCGCGCAGGCCGGTGGACAGCTCGCGCACGAACGCCAGGTAGCGGTTGCGCAGCGCGCGTTCCTCCTTGCGCTCGCGGGTGTAGCCGAAGGGGTCGAAGGCGGTGCCGCGCAGTCCCTTGAAGCGGGCCAGCGCGCCGAAGACCGGCAGCAGCCAGGCGCCAAAGCGCATCTTGGCCGGCACGTCGGAACCCGGCTTCCTGCGCGCCAGCAGCGGCGGCGCCAGGTGGAAGGCCAGCTTGTAGTCGCCGTCGAACTGGCTGGCGATCTGCTCGCGGAAGGCCGGGTCGCTGTGCAGGCGCGCCACCTCGTACTCGTCCTTGTAGGCCATCACCTTGAACAGGTTGCGCGCTACCGTCTTGGCGAGCTGCCTGCGCGAGCCGCTGCCCTCCACGGCCAGCTCGCGCTGCTCGACGGCGGCCACCGCGTCCAGGTACAGCCGGGCATAGCCTTCGTCCTGGTAGCTGGTCAGCCAGTCGCTACGGAAGGCAACGATTTCCTCCAGCGATTTCGGCGCCGCGAACTGGATCACCTGGGCCGGCTGGCCCATGCGCTCGAGCGCTTGCGGATCGGCGGCCAGCAGGCGGCCGAGGGTGAAGGCGCGCTTGTTCATGTCCACCGCCACGCCGTTCAATTCGATGGCCCGCATCAACGCCGGCAGGCCCACCGGCACCAGTCCCTGCTGCCAGGCATAGCCCATCAAGAGGACGTTGCTGCCGACCGGATCGCCGAGGAAGCGCGCCGCCGTCGCCTGGGCATTCAGGCGCAGCATGTTCTCTTCGCCGGCCGCCGCGCCCAGCCTGCCCAGCAGGCCTTCGCGGTCGACCCGGGCATCGCGGTCGCGGGTGAAGTCGGCGGTCGGGATCTCGTACTCGTTGGCCACCACCCTCGTATGGCCGCGGCGGATGACGGCCAGGCCGTCCGGCATGCCCGCCACCACGAGGTCGCAGGCGAACACCGCGTCGGCCTGGCGCAGGTCGATGCGGACCTGGTGCAGGCGCTCCGGCGAGGATGCCACCCGCACGTGGGACAGCACCGCGCCGCCCTTCTGCGCGAAGCCCATGAAGTCCAGGGTGGAAGCGCCCTTGCCTTCCAGGTGGGCCGCCATCGTGATCAGGGCGCCCACGGTGACGACGCCGGTGCCGCCGACGCCGGCCACCAGGATCTCGAAGGGCTTGGCCAGCGCCGGTCCGCCTGGCGCGGGATACGCCGCCAGCACGCGTTCCAGGTCGGCCAGCGAGAGCTTCTGGCCGGCCGGCTTGCGCAGCGAGCCGCCCAGCACCGAGACGAAGCTCGGGCAGAAGCCTTCGACGCAGGAGTAGTCCTTGTTGCAGGAAGACTGCTCGATCTGGCGCTTGCGCCCGAGCTCCGTCTCCAGCGGCAGGATCGACAGGCAGTTCGACTGCACGCCGCAATCGCCGCAGCCTTCGCAGACGGCCGGGTTGATGACCATGCGCCGCGCCGGGTCCGGGAACACGATATTGTCCGGCTTGTTCTTCTTGCGGCGGCGGCGCTTTTCGGCGGCGCAGGTCTGGTCGTACACCAGCACCGTCACGCCGGGGATCTCGCGCAGCTGGCGCTGGATCGCATCGAGTTCGCCGCGGTGGTGCACGGTCACGCCTTCCGGCAGGCTCACGCCCTGGTAGTTGTCCGGGTAGTCGGTCACCACCACGGCGCGTCGAGCGCCTTCGCTGATCACCTGCTGCAGGATCTGCGGCACCGACAGGGTGCCGTCCACCGGCTGGCCGCCGGTCATCGCCACCGCATCGTTGTACAGGATCTTGTAGGTGATATTGACGCCGGCCGCCACGCTCTGGCGGATCGCCAGCGAGCCCGAATGGTAGAAGGTGCCGTCGCCCAGGTTCTGGAAGATGTGCTTCTCCGCCACGAAGCGCGAGGTGCCGGCCCAGCTGATGCCCTCGCCGCCCATCTGCGACAGGTAATAGGTATCGCGCTTCATCCAGGTGGCCATGAAGTGGCAGCCGATGCCGGCCAGGGCGCGGCTGCCTTCCGGCACGCGGGTCGAGGTATTGTGCGGGCAGCCCGAGCAGAAATAAGGCGTGCGGCGCGCGCCGTCGGCGGGATCGAAGGGCAGTTCGGCGGCGCAGAAGTCCGGGAGGAAGCGGTTCAGGTCCAGCGCCGGGAAGCGCGCGCCGAGCCAGCGTACGAGGACGGGGGCGATGCGCGAAGGACGCAGCTCGCCCAGCGCGGACAGCAGCGGCGCGCCGTCGCGGTCGGTCTTGCCGACCACCGCCGGCCGCTGTTCGGGCGCGAGGTTGTAGAACAGGTTCTTGACCTGCTGCTCGATCACCGGGCCCTTCTCTTCGACCACCAGGATCTCGTCCAGTCCCTCGGCAAAGCCGGACAGGCGGGTCGCTTCGAGCGGATAGGTCAGGCCCGGCTTGTACAGCCGCACGCCCAGTTCCGCCAGCCGCTCGACGGACAGCTCCATGCGTTCCAGCGCCTCGACCAGGTCGAGATAGGCCTTGCCGGCGCCGATGATGCCGATGCGGGCGCCGGGCGCCGGCACCACCAGGCGGTCGATCGAATTCGCGCGCGCGAAGGCCTGCACCGCTTCCAGCTTGGCCGCCACGCGCTGTTCCAGCGCCAGTCCCGGCAGGTCCGGCCAGCGGTTGTGCAAGCCGTCCGCCGGCGGCGTGTAATCGGTGGGCGCGACGAAGCGCGGCATGGCCGGCAGCTCGACCACCGCGCCGCCCTCCACCGTTTCCGAGATCGCCTTGAAGCCGCACCAGGCGCCCGTATAGCGCGACAGCGCCCAGCCATACAAGCCGAATTCCAGGTATTCCTGGATGTTGGCCGGATTAATCACCGGCATGCCCCAGGCGATCAGCGCCTGCTCGCTCTGGTGCGGCATCGACGAGGACACGCAGCCGTGGTCGTCGCCCAGGATGGCCAGCACGCCGCCATGCGGCGAGGAGCCGTAGACGTGGCCGTGCTTGAGGGCGTCGCCGGCGCGGTCGACGCCCGGCCCTTTGCCGTACCACATGCCGAACACGCCATCGACCTTGCGGGTCGGATTGGCCTCGACCTGCTGCGATCCCATCACGGCGGTGGCGCCCAGCTCCTCGTTAATCGCGGGCAGGAACTCGACCTGGTGGGCCTGCAGCAGCTTCTTGGCGCGCCACAGCTCCTGGTCGACGGCGCCCAGCGGCGAGCCGCGGTAGCCGCTGACGAAGCCGGCCGTCGCGAGGCCCTGGGCTTCGTCGAAGCGCTTCTGCATGCACAGCAGGCGGACCAGGGCCTGGGTGCCGGTCAGGAACACCCGGCCGCGTTCGCGGATCAGGTTGTCGTCGAGTGCGTAGTCGGGGTCTGCCAGCCCGACGGTCGCGGGAAGCGTCATGTCGTTCATCGTTGTTTTTTTAGGAATACAAATGATGAGACAGGATAGGCTGCGCACCGAGAAAGATTTTTTCTATCTGTTCATGTTTCAGGACTAGAATTGCAAGATCTTGTCTGATTTCGATAAAAAATATGAAAAACCATTCGATCGATGCAGCCTCCATGAAAATTCTCGCCGAGCTGCAGAAGGATGGCAGGATCTCGTCGAACGAGCTGGCCGACAAGATCGGCATGTCGGCCAGCCCCTGCTGGCGGCGCCAGAAGGAACTGGAGGAAAATGGCTACATCGTGCGCTACACCGCCCTGCTGGACCGCCGCAAGCTGGGCCTGGCCGTGGTCTGCCTGCTGCACGTGTCGCTGCTGCGCCATGCCGAGGGCGTGGTCGAGCAGTTCGAGCAGGCCATGCGCCTGCGGCCGGAGGTCGTGGAATGCTACGAGACCACCGGCACCTCGGACTACCTGGTCAAGGTCGTGGTGGCGGACATGGATGCCTATCACGACTTCCTGCACAACGTGCTGGTCAAGCTGAACGGGGTGTCGCAGGTGAATACCAGCGTGGCGCTGCGGGAGGTGAAGTACGAGACCGCGCTGCCCTTGTAGTGCCAAGCAATTTCATGAAAATATGCGTTTCATCTCTCGGCTCAAGGGTTTTGTTAATCCAAAACCGCAGTTATCGTTTTCCCGGAATAGACCGCCTCTCGATCCCGGCAAGTCCCATGAATTCCTGATTGTCGTAAATTTCGAAAATGAAGGTTCTGCCATGGCGTGCGAGGCGTCCGCGATGGCGCATGGTGGAAAAATCCTGCTTTTCACGGCGCAATTCGGATGACGGCACTGGACGCTAATAGGCCATGTCTGGCAAGCCGGAATCGAGAGCGCAAGCCATCGTCGAAAGGAGAGGTTTATATGACCACCCTTGTTCTTGAATCAGTATTGACCTGCCCCCAGTGCGGTCACATGCAACAGGAGTCGATGCCGACCGACGCCTGCCAGTTCTTTTACGAATGCAGTCGTTGCAAAGTCGTGCTGAGGCCGAAGGCCGGCGACTGCTGCGTGTACTGCTCGTATGGGACGGTCAAATGTCCGCCCGTTCAAGAGAATCGAGGGTGCTGCGCTTGAAAATCAGGGTGTTCTGGAGCGGCCCGGCGGGTTCCAGCGGCGAATAAGATTCGAAGCCGGAGCATAACGATCAGCAAGCGCTATAGCGCCCTTTGCCAGGCACAGCACGATGAGAATGCCGATCGTGTCGCCGATGATCATGGCGCCCAGCGCAGGCCAGTCCACATGTCCGGTGAGAACCCACATGAAGGTGTGGTGAAAAACAGGACTCATGAGCCCGCACAGTACGCCGGTAAACAGCAGTCGATGCGCTGTCAGGCCCTTGAGACGTGGCTCCAGGTCGAACCAATGCTTGACCAGCAAAGCGGCAAGATAAGGACCCAGTGCACCTGCCAGGGCCCCGCTCCAGGCACGAAAATCGCTATGAAACTCGAAATGAAAGAAGTTGAGATAGACGCCCGCCAGGAGCAGGCCTTCGAAGCCGGCAAGCCCAAAGAGCAGGGTTGACAGCAAACGGATGCCGGCCGGGATGAACACCCAGTTGATACCGTTGCTTTGCTGAAGCTGAATGAATACCAGTTCGTTGATCCAGTTGAGACCAAGGAACGCAAAGAAAGTAATGCCGACTTTTCCGAGATGCTTTGCTACGGTCGACGTCAATCGCTTCATCTTGCCAGGTGAACTCAGTTATCTTGCATAATCGTAACGCTATTGTAGCTGGCATTTCGTAACTTGCGGTCCCGCGACTTCGCGTGCGTGATCTTTACGCTACGAATCACTCCCTCCCCGCGCCCGCGGCGCCGTATCCGGCGCCGTCAGCAAAGCCAGCGCAGCCTGCGCGTCGAGCGGACGCGAAAACAGGAAGCCCTGGTACTCGTCGCAACCGAACTCGCGCAACATGGCAAGCTGGGATGCCGTTTCCACGCCTTCGGCCACGATCCGCATCTGCAGGCCATGACCGAGGCCCACGATCGAACGCACGATCGCCGCACTGTCCGCATCGCGCCCGAGATCGTGCACGAAGGCACGATCGATCTTCAGGCGTTGCACCGGAAAGCGCTTCAGGTAGGCGAGACTCGAGTAGCCGGTGCCGAAATCGTCGATGGACAGTTCGACGCCGAGCTCGCGGATGCTGGCCAGCAAGGGTTCGACCAGGTCGGCGCGGCTCATGGCGATGCTTTCGGTGATTTCCAGTTCGAGCGCATCCGGCGCCAGGCCGGAACCGGCCAGTGCATCGCGAATCGAGCGCAACAGGTCGCGGTGGTAGAACTGGCGCATCGACAGATTGACGGCGATCCTGGTCCGGAGTCCATGCTCGCGCAGCCAGGTGCTGGCCTGCCTGCATGCGACGCCCATGACCCATTCCCCGATCGGCACGATCAATCCCGTCTGTTCGGCGATCGGGATGAAGCGCGCCGGAGAAACACTGCCGAGCACCGGGTTTTCCCAGCGCAGCAAGACTTCGAAGCCGACCATGCGTCCCGTCTCGATCTCGACCTTCGGCTGGTACATCGCGGTCAATTCTCCGCGCGCCAGCGCATGACGCAACTGCTCTTCGATGGACAGGCGTTCGTTGAGCTGGGTGTGGGTGGATGCGGAATGGAAATGCACTGGCTCGCCGGTCTCGCTGCGGGCACGATGTTTGGCGATATCGGCCAAGCGCAACAATTCGTTGACCGAGCCGGCATCCTGCGGGTACAGCGCGATCCCGACGACCGGTGCCAGCAGGAACTCGCGTCCGCCCACCTGCACCGGCTCCGCCAGCAAGTCATACAGCTTGAACGCAGTCGCATCGACGGTCCCGAGTCCCGCCAGGGCCGGCAATACCAGGCCGAACTCATTGGGTTTGACGCGCGCCATGCACAAGGTGTTCGGCGCCAGCGCTTGCAGGCGCCTGGCGATCTCGCCTACCGCCTCGTCGCCGGCCTCATGGCCCAGCAAGTCGGCCACCTCCTGCAGGCGCTCCAACGCAACCAGCAACAGGGCGACCTGTTCGCCGCGCGCCGCCGCAGCCTGGATCGCATCGGTGAGGACACGCCGCAGCTGGTCGTGGTTGGCCAGCCCGGTCATTGGATCGTGGTCGGACAGATAGGCCAGCCGCAACTCGGCCTGCTTGCGTTCCGTGATGTCGGTGAGGCTGCTGACGATCTGCGATGCATGGTCTTCGCTTTCCAGGCGTGCGGTGAGCTGGATCATGGTACGGGGCTCGCCGGCGCCATCGCGCACTTCGACTTCGAGCGCATGCACACCGTCCTGCGCGGTCGCGGCGTACATCCGTTCGCGCGACGCGGCGCTTTCCGGGTCGAGCACCGCGGCCTCCTCGGATCCGGCCAGCCCCTGCCCGTCATGGCCGGTAAAGTGCTGGAACGCCTTGTTGAACAAGACGATGCGGCGCTGCGCGTCGAGCACCCAGAGCGGCGTCGCGAGGGCGTCGAGGATGGCGGTCAGGTAGCGATAACTGTGCTGCAAGCGGCTTTCGCTGGTCCTCAGGCGCCCGATCAGCGCCGCCTGGCGCGAGGCCTCGCGGCCGATACGCCAGGCCAGCAGCAGGAGCACTGCCGACAACAAGGTCCAGGCCAGCAGCGCCACCCACAGCCAGCCCACCCAGAGGCTCAGCGTGTCGGCCACGTCACGCCCGGTGATGATCACCAGCGGATAGTCGGCGACCACGCTGTAGCCGTACAGGCGGTGTTTGCCGTCGACCGGGCTGGTCGCCTCGAACGCGCCGACGGGACCGCGCGGCAGCTGGACCTGGAACAGTGGCGTGTTCAGGAAGGATTTGCCTATGGATTTCGGCAACCCAGGGCTACGGACCAGCATCGTGCCGTCGCGCCGCAGCAAGGTGACCGAGCCGCCGGCACCCAGGTCGGCGGCATCGAAGATGCGTTCGAAGTAGGCGGCATCGGTCTCGATACCGATGGCCCCGCCGGCCACGCTCACGTTCGCCGGAAGGGGGCGCGCCAGCGTGATGACGTCATGTCCCTTGTCCTGGCCGGATACCACGATGCCGACCTGCGGCCCCTCGTTCGGCGCCATGCGTCGCATCCAGGCTGGCCTGGCCGGGCCGGCTCCGGGACTCGCCGCCCGCACCTGGCCATCCGGCGCCAGCACATACACGCGCACCGGGATCTCATCGCGTATTGAGCCTTCGAGCGTGCCCGCCACGGCGTCATGCGCGTACAGGACCCGTTCGGCGTCCCGTGCCAGCGCCATGTCCAGCGCCCGGGTCGCATAATGGGTTTGTGCGGCGAAGGCCGATGCCAGGTTGCGCAGATTGGTCTGTTCGCGCTGAATCGTGCTGCGATAACTGGAGAACAGCAAACCGGCCAGCACCAGCGTCACCGCGATGATCAGCACCGCGGCCACCGCAAGCGCGTGAGCGACGCGGTGGTTGCGTTCCGAAGATGGTGGAAGCACACTGGACATGGGTTGCCGAAACCTAAAGATCGTAACCCAGTATAAACGTCATATCGGGATGCACGCATGCACCAGGGTGGCGTATCGCAATGTGCATGCCGAAGCCCCGTCCGGCTTTACACGCGAACCAGCAGCTTGCCGAGATTTCGTCCTTCGAACAAGCTGTTGAGCGCCCTCGGCAATTGCTCGAAACCGTCGACAAAGGTTTCCTGCGTGACGATTTCGCCGGCCTTGACCCAGGGCGCGACCACCTCCAGCATTTCGCCCATGCGTGCCGTGAAGTCACGCGCCAGGATGCCCTGGATGGTCGCGCGCTTGAACAGCATGTGCTGCAGGAAACGGGGCGCCAGGTCCGGTGTGTCGAGGCCACCGTCGTATTGAGCAATTGCTCCGCAAATGACAATGCGGGCCCGTAGCTTGATCAGCGGAATCACGGCGTCGGTGACCATCCCGCCCACATTGTCGAAATAGATGTCGACGCCACCGGTGGCAGCGCCGATGGCCCCGCGCAGGCCCTCGAGGGTCGGATGAGCATGGTAGTCGACGGCGGCATCCAGTCCCAGGGTTTCGGTAAGGAAGGCACATTTCGAGGCTCCGCCCGCGATACCGACGACGCGGCACCCAGCCCGCTTGCCGAACTGTGCGACAAGGGATCCCACGGCGCCGGCGGCACCGGACACCACCAGCGTGTCTCCAGGCCGCGGCCTGCCCGCCTCCATCAGGCCAAACCACGCCGTGCGCCCGGGCATCCCGAGCGCCCCCAGCGCCGCCGTCACCGGCGCAGCCTCCGGGTCGAGCCTGGTCAACTCGTTCTGGTGGCATTTGTCGTAGAGCTGCCAGCCGCTGTAGCTCAACACCCAGTCGCCGGCGGCGAAAGCGGCACTCTTCGAAGCGACGACCTGCCCGACCGTACCGGCGCGCTGGACGATGCCCAGCGGGTGCGGCAAATCGTAGGTATTACGCTGCGCCTGCTGGATGCGCATATAGGGATCGACGCTGACATAGCGGATACGGACCAGGACTTCATTGGTCGACAGCACGTCATCGATCTCGTGTTCGCGCAATTCATAGTGTTCGTCGCCGACGCGTCCCTCCGGTCGCTTGACGTAGATCCACTGGCGGTTTTGATAGTTCATGGGCAGAGGGCGGGAAGAGAATGCCGCATTCTAGCACCGCGCGGTGGCGCGGCTGAATCGCCGCCAGCCGCTATTTGGCCGGCAAGGGACTTGCCTTTTCAAAGCCGATGCTGCCGCCGCTCAGTGCCCGAGCGAAGCAAGCAGGTCGCGCGTGACCTGCGTGTGCTGGGGCAGCGTACGATCCGACTGCAGCTTGCCGAGGACGTATTTGCGGATGCGTTCGGACTGGCTGAGCGACTGTTCCAGGCTGGCCTGGCGCAGCTGGCCATCCTTGTACGCCAGCCGCACCGCGCTGCTCGCGGCATCGTCGATCTCGTGGTAATCGTAGTTCTGCGCCGGCAGCCTGGTGCCGGCCTTCGCCTGCCCGTCCTCCTCGATACCAAGGTGGAACCGGGCGCGCAGATGCGACTTCTGCACCTGCTCCAGCGAGCGCTCGGCGCGCGACCTGCCGCCGGTGCGCGACGCCTGCGAAACCTCGTACTGGAAGCCGTCGGCCTCGTCGCGGCGCGCGGGATTGCTCCACGCCGGCGCCTGGGTCACGGTGGCGCTGAAGTCGGCCAGGCCGGTCAGCAGCGCGTGGTCTTGCGCAGAGTAGGCCCAGGGCCTGTGCATCGTGATCCCGGTCTCGTCGAGTTCGTCGCTGGCCGAGGTGGCGCTCATGCTCGCGAAGGCATCCTTGAACATCCCGATCAGCCTGGGGTCCGCATGGCCGCGGGCGGCTGCCTCGTCGAACTGCTTCAGGTAGCCGTCGATCGCCCTTGCCTGCTGCTTGCGGGTGCCGAGGGTCTCCAGCTTGCCCATGTCGACCGCGACGTCGATCCGGCCGGCCGGGCCGTCGATGGCCACCTTGCGCTGGCCGGCGTCGAGGTGGAGGTCGAGCTTCTGCGGGTCCGCGCCGGGTCCCGGCGGCGTCAGCTCGGCATGCAGGTCGACCGAGCGCAGGAAGCGGCTGTCGAACTGCGCCAGCCCGTCGAGGCGGATCCGCGGATCGTCGCGGTCCATGCCGCCGATGAGGTCCTGGAAGCCCTGCGCCAGCCCGGCCAGGGCTTCGCGCTCGTCGATGCTCAGGCCTTCGTCCGCATCGACGCGGACGCTGAGCCGGTCGCCGCGGCTGGCCAGCGCCAGCGCCACGCTTTTGCCGCTGTCCGTCACGATACTCAGGGTGAAGCGCTTGGCGGCCTGGCCGGGCAGCTGTCCGCTGGCCGCAGGCAGCACCGCGCCGGTCCTGAAGCCCGACAGCAGGGCCGCGCCGATATCCGCGAGGCGCGCCGCCGGCGTGGCGGCGCTGGCCTGCGCGCGGGCGGCGGCCAGGCCTTCCGGGCTCAGTTGCACGACGCTCGAGGGCGTGGACCTGCCAGCCGTGGTGGCGCCGGACGCCGGCGGGACGGCCGCATAGGCAGCGGCAGGCTGCTGCCTGGCGATGGACGAGAGAGAAGAAATCGAGGTCATGCAGGTGTTAACGGCAGACTTGGCGAAGAATCAAGGGTCAGGCCTCGCCCACATGGCCTTCGATGCGGCGGTCCGGAACGAACCAGATCAGGGCGACGATCACGTAGACGGCCAGCCCCATCCAGGCCTGCACGCATCCCAGGCCGATCCCGCAGGCATACAGCAGCAGCGAGATCCAGCCCTTGCGGTCGGTGCCGATCGCCTCCGCCAGCATGCGGTTGCCGCGGCGCCGGCTGGCCAAACGGTGCACCAGCAGCGCATACGCCACCGCGCACATGAACAGCACCACGCCGTAGATGGACACCGGTGCGGTCACGAAGCCGCTGGCGCCCATCCAGTGCGTGACGAAGGGCAGCAGCGACAGCCAGAACAGGAAGTGCAGGTTCAGCCACAGCACCGTGCCGTCGATGTCGCGCACCGCCTGGAACAGGTGGTGATGGTTGTTCCAGTAGATGCCGACGTGGACGAAGCTCAGCACGTAACCGAGCAGCACCGGCGCCATGTGCTCGAAGGCGGCCAGCGTGCCCGCCTGCGGCACCTCCAGCCCGAGCACCATGATCGTGATGATGATGGCGATCACGCCATCGCTGAAGGCTTCCAGCCTGCCCTTGCCCATCGCTGCCGTCCCCTGCCCGCGCTCAGCGCTGCTGGTAGCCGCCGTAGACGGCGACCGGGCTCCAGGCCGGCGACACCGCCGGCAACTGCGGCGCCAGCGGCGCGTAGGCCCCGGCGCCGTAGACCACCTTGCCGTTCACGACCGTCAGCACGCTCTCCAGCCGCTTGATCCTCTCGGCATCGATGGTGAAGTAGTCCTCGGGCAGGACCACGAGGTCGGCGTACTGGCCGCGCTTGATCGTGCCCTTGATCTTTTCTTCGCCGCTCATCCAGGCCGAACCGGTCGTCATCAGCTTCAGCGCCTGGTAGCGGCTCAGGCGGTCTTCATCCTTCCAGATCTGCAGGCCGCCGGCGGTCTTGCCGGTCACGGTCCAGTACAGCGAGGGCCAGGGGTTGTAGCTGGACACGCGCGTGCCGTCGGTGCCGAGGCCGACCGGCACCCCGAGTTCGAGCATCCTGCGGATCGGCGGCATCTGGCGCGCCTGCTCGCCATAGCGCTTCCAGTAGGCTTCGCCCTGGAAGTGCATGCGGTCCTGCACCGCCACGCCGCCGCCCAGTTTCCTGATGCGGGCCAGCTGGCTGTCGCTGATGGTTTCGCCATGGTCGACGATGAAACGCAGGCCGTTCAGCGGCGTCCGCGCATTCACCTTTTCGATGACGGCCAGGTCGCGGTCGATGCTTTCGCCATAGGTCGCGTGCAGGCGGAAGGGCCAGCGGTTCTTCACCAGCAGGCTCACCACCGGTTCCAGTTCGCTCTCCATTACCTGCGGCAGTTCGGGACGCGGCTCGAGGAAGTTCTCGAAGTCGGCGGCGCTCGCCACCAGGTTCTCGCCACCGCCTTCGGCCGAGAAGCCGTTCGGGTAGAACATGTGGTCGTTCTGCTTCGGATGGGTCATCGTCAGCCAGCGCTGGAAGTCTTCCAGCTCCTTGCCGGCGCGCTGGGCGAACAGGTAGTAAGAGGTACGCACCGTCAACTTGCCGGCACGCGCCAGTTCCAGGGTCACGCCATAATCGTCGGGATAGTTCTGGAAGCCGCCGCCGGCATCGATGGCGCTGGTCAGGCCCAGGCGGTTCAGCTCGCGGTAATACTGCAGGGTCGAGTTGAGCTGGTCGTCGCGGCTCAGCTTATTGGTTTTCGCCAGGGTCGAGTACAGGATCAGAGCGTTCGGCTTGGCGATCAGCCTGCCGGTCGGCCTGCCGTCGGCGCCGAGTTCGACCTCGCCGTCCTTGTACTTCGTGTTCCTGTCGTAGCCGAGGGTGTCGATGCCCTTCTTGTTGAGGAAGCCCAGGCCGTAGAGGTAGAGGATGAAGACCGGCTTGTCCGGCACCGCGGCATTGATTTCCTCCAGGGTCGGCAGGCGCTTTTCCTCGAACTGGTATTCGTTCCAGCCGCCGACCACCTTCACCCATTCGCCGTCCGGCGTGCGCGCGGCCTGTTCCTTGAGCATCTCGAGGGCGCGCTTGAGCGAGGTGACGCCGTCCCAGCGCAGCTCCATATTGTAGTTCAGGCCCTCGCGGATCACGTGCAGGTGCGAGTCGTTCAAGCCCGGGATCACCGTGCGGCCGCCGGCGTCGATCAGCTGGGTGCCGGCGCCTTTCAGCTTCAGCACCGCGGCATTGCTGCCGGTCGCCAGTACCTTGCCATCCTTGACGGCGACGGCCTGCACGAACTCGCCCTCGCGGGCCATGGTCGCGACCTTGCCGTTGGTGAGAATGAGGTCGGCCTGCTCGCGGGCTTGCGCCGGCAAGGCGGCGAAGAGGCCGGCGGCGAGCGCGGCGGCGAGGACAGTGCGGCGTTTCAGGGGCATTGGATTTGTCATGGCTCGGATCTTTCGTGGGTTCGCGGCGGCGCTTGGGCGCGCAGGCCTTTCAAACGATAACAGTCGGTGGCGGCACCGTCCCCTGCCTTATTGCCGGGACGGGATGAATGTGGAATGGAAGGCATTATGGAGAGCGCCGGACAGGAAGAAAAACGAGTTATTTGCAGACCTTGCATCGAATTTTTCGATTGGCGCCGCTGGCGGCCCGCCTTGCCAAAGGATGGGGTTCAGCGCCCATCCCCGCCGCTAAGATCGGCCCTTCTGCGATCAACCAGCGAACACGATGAAACAAACGATATTCCGCGGCGCCGTCCTCGGCCTGCTGGCCTCCCCTGCCTGCGTCCATGCCGAAGCGGTCCAGCCCTATGGCCGCCTGAACCTGGCGATGGAGGACGTGCGCATCAGCGGCGGCGCGTCCGCCGGCAGGCTGTCGAACTACCGCTCGGTGCTGGGCGTGCGCGGCGGCGAGGACCTGGGGAACGGCCTGCGCCTGGTATTCCAGGTCGAAGGCACGCTCTCTCCCGATACGGGCGCCGGCGTCATCGCCGCGCGCGACACCCGCGTCGGCCTGGCGGGCGACTGGGGCACGCTGTTCGGCGGTAACTGGACCACGCCCTACAATTCCGCGACTTCCGGCCTCGATCCCTTCTACCCGACCACGGCCGGCTACATGAGCATCATGGGAAACGGTTCGGCCGCTACCGCAAACAACGCCAGCGACACCAGCTCCTTCGACCGCCGCCAGCAGAACAGCGTGCATTACTGGAGCCCGGCCTGGCACGGCCTGACCCTGCGCCTTGCCCATGGCCTGAACGAGGAGAGGCCGGCCAGCGGCGCCAGGCCGTCACTGAGCTCGGGCGCCCTGATCTACGAAAACGGCGGACTCTATGCGGCCCTGGCACATGAGCGCCACCATGCCTACCGCGGCCCCGGACGCGAGGACCGCGCCAGCAAGCTGGCCGCCGCCTACCGCGTCGGCACGCTGCGCCTGGCCGGCGCGGTCGAATGGCTGCGCTACGAGACCGCCGGCGGCACGCTCGAACGCGTATCTGGCTTCCTGTCGCTGACCAAGCAGTTCGGCCCGCACGGACTGCAGCTGGCGATCGCCAAAGCCGGCAACGGCAAGGGCAGTACGATGGAAAAGGTGGGATTCGTCCGCGCCGGCAGCGCGACCGGCGCCGTGCACGCGACCCTGGGCTACGACCTCGCGCTGTCGAAGCGCACCAGCCTGTTCGTGTTCCACACCCGGCTGCGCAACGATGCGCACGGCGTCTACGACTTCGCGATCAATGGGCTCGATGGCGGCGCCGGCGCCACCGCGTCGGGGACGGCGCTGGGCATGCGCCACGCCTTCTGAAGAGGGAAACGGGAAAACCTAGCGGCTGCGGGTCTTGACGATCTGCAGCCGCTCCGCCTGGCGCACCAGGTCGGGCAGCGAGCGCGCCGCCATCTTTTCCATGACCTTGCGCCTGTGGGTCTTGGCCATGATCTCGCTGACACCGAGCTCGCCGGCGATCTGCTTGTTCAGCAGTCCGCCGATCACCAGCTGCATGGTCTGGCGTTCGCGCGGGGTCAGGCTGGCGTGGCGCCGGCGCAGGCCGGCCAGTTCGCGGCGCTCGTCCAGCCGGCGGGCATCCGCGGCCAGGGCATCGCGCACCGCCTGCAAGAGTTCGTCCGGCGCCACCGGCTTGGTGAGGAATTCGACGGCGCCTGCCTTCATGGCGCGCACCGACATCGGAATCGTGCCGAAACCGGTCATGAAGATCACGGGAATGTCGGCGCCCAGGCGCGCCAGCTCGGCCGCCACTTCCAGGCCGTCCAGTTCGGGCATGTGCATGTCGCAGACCAGGCAGGAGGGCGCCTCGACCCGGACTTCGCCCACGAAGTCCGGACCGGAGGCGAAGCCGCGCGCCGCGAAGCCTTCGGCGCGCAGCAGGTTCAGGACCGAGTCGCGGACGGTATCGTCGTCGTCGACCACGTAGACCATCGGCGCCGGCTCGTCGCCGGCGCCGATGGATGCGGGGATCTCAGGAGACACGCTCATCCGCGGCCTGCGCCTTGGCGGCGACGGGTGGCACCCCGGTGATGCGGGCCACGCATTCGGTCCGCAGCCAGGCCGCGGTGACCGGCTCGCCGGCCACCATGCGCTTGATGACGGGACCGGCCTGCTCGCCGATCAGCATGCCCAGCAGGCCCACCAGGGCGATGGCGGGCGGCGCCGGCGAGCGTACCTGCAGCAGGGCGTAGATCAGGCCGACGAGGATGCCGGCCGCCAGCGAGACGACATAGATCTTCATGGGTTCTCCGGTTGAGCGGCGGGCATGCGCTGTTTTAGCGCGCGGGCACCGGTGCCAGCACCTCGTGGGCGCCGGCGGTGCGCTGCGGCGCCTTGTGCACCATGGTGTAGGCGTAGTCGACGCCCATGCCGTAGGCGCCCGAGTGCTCGCGCACGATGGCCATCACCTCATTATACGTATCGCGGTGCGCCCAGTCACGCTGCCACTCCAGCAGCACCTGCTGCCAGGTGACCGGGACCACGCCGGCCTGGATCATGCGCTGCATGGCGAAGTCGTGGGCGTCCTTCGAGGTGCCGCCGGAAGCGTCGGCCACCATGTAGATCTCGTAGTCGCCTTCCAGCATGGCGCACAGGGCGAAGGTGGTGTTGCAGACTTCGGTCCACAGGCCGGAGACGATCACCTTCCTGCGGCCGTTGGCGGCCAGGGCGTCGCGCACTTTCTGGTCGTCCCAGGAGTTCATCGAACTGCGTTCCAGGATTTCCTTGCCCGGGAAGACGTCCAGCAGTTCAGGATAGGTCGGGCCGGAGAAGCTCTGGGTCTCGACCGTGGTGATGGTGGTCGGGATGTTGAAGACCTTGGCGGCCTTGGCCAGGCCGACCGTGTTGTTCTTCAGGGTCTGGCGGTCGATCGACTGCACGCCGAAGGCCATCTGCGGCTGCTGGTCGATGAAGATCAGCTGGCAGTTATCGGGCGTCAGTACTTCGAGTTTTGGATTGCGCATGTTGTGCTTTCAGGTGAGATTATGCGGCGGGTTGCCGCAGGGGTGCCCCCGCTTGCGACGGCTTTTCGGCCGCCAGCAGGGCGAGCAGGATCAGGACGGGCAGCGCCAGCGCGGCGAAGCCGAACCAGAGGAAACCGAATGCCGCGGCGACGCAGCCGATGGCGAAGGCGGCCAGCGGCCACACGAATTTCACCAGCCGCTCCTTGAGGCCGGGGTCGTCGGCGCCGCGCAGCAGGTCGACCAGGTCGATCACGACCTGGGTCACGTTCCCGGTCATCATCGACGTGGGCGCCAGGTGGCCCAGCAGCAGCCGGCTGGTGGCGCTGTGCGCGCCCATGGCGGCGGCGCCCAGCAGGCCGGCAGCCATCGCCAGCGGACCGGCTTCGGCGCCGACCGGCGACGCCGCCAGGCCGAAGCCCATGAAGCCGAGCAGGAACAGCAGTTCCATCGCCAGCGCCGGCCGCAATGCCGCGACGCCGCGCCGTTCGGCCGCCACCACCAGCAGGCGCGCCACCGCCACCCCGGCGATGAAGGCCGGGAAGGCCAGGAACTTGAGGAGGACGGAACTGCGCGAGGGATCCGCCAGCGCGGCGCCGATCAGGATGAAGTTGCCGGTCACGTGGGCGGTGAACAGGCCGAACAGCGCCAGAAAGCCGAGGGTATCGACGTACCCTGCAAAGAATCCCAGCGCCATCCCCTGGCACTGGCTGCGGCTTCGATCGTTCATGCATGTCTCCCATCGGGCGCGGTGCTGGGACGGACGCGTTCCAGGCCACCGCGATGCCATGCATCCTAGGGCCGCCGCGTCCGCCCTGCCCCTCCCATTCGGCCAGTTCGGCCCCCACCCGATCTTCCGGCCGGGGCCGGCCGGGCTCGTGGTCCCTAGACTGGGCATCCTCACCACGACAAACGGAAATGACGACCATGAACGACAAACCTTCGCTGGCACGCCGCTCGCTGCTGGCCGGCGCCGCCGCCGCCGGCGCCGCGCTCTCCACCGG